>JAAZJL010000053.1 GCA_012800355.1 Erysipelotrichia bacterium
TAATTGTCTCTGGTAGTAAAATAGCGCAAGTATGTCCATGTATTGTATGAAACTCTGCCCCTATCTTATGAGCCAAAGAGTGGGTCATTCCTAAAAAAGCATTAGCAAATGCCATACCAGCAATGGTTGCTGCATTATGCATTTTTTCTCTAGCTTCCAAGTCGTTTTTACCATTCTTTACTGCTTTTGGCAAATATTCAAATACCAACTTAATTGCTTGTAAACACAATCCATCAGTATAATCATTAGCCATAACTGAAACATATGCTTCTACTGCATGAGTTAATACATCCATTCCAGTAATAGCTGTTGATCTTGCTGGCAAATTAGTTGTAAACTCTGGATCAACAATAGCCACTGTTGGTGTTAATGAATAATCAGTTAATGGGTATTTTTTATTATTTGCTTTATCTGAGATAACTGCAAAAGGAGTTACTTCACTACCTGTACCTGAAGTTGTGGGAATACAAATTAATTTAGTTTTTTTACCTAACTCAGGATATTTAAAGGCTCTTTTTCTAATGTCCATAAATTTCTGTTTTAAGTCATCAAAATCTACTTCTGGATGTTCATAGAATACCCACATACCTTTAGCAGCATCCATAACACTACCACCACCTAAAGCGATGATTGTATCAGGTTTAAATGCTTGCATTAAATCAACACCTTTTCTAACTGTTACAATATCTGGATCTGGTTCAACATCACAAAACATTTGAATGGCAACTTTATTTCTTCTTAAATGTAATTGTTCGGTAATTCTATTAACAAAACCAAAGTCAACCATACTCCTATCAGTTACAATAAATACCTTGTTTACATCACGACAAGATTGAATATACTGAATGCTGTTTCTTTCAAAATAAATCTTACTAGGAACTTTAAACCATTGCACTGTATTTCTCCTTTTTCCAACTTTCTTAATATTTAATAAGTTAATTGCACTAACATTTCCCCCAATTGAATTTCTACCATAAGAACCACATCCTAAAGTCATCGATGGTAAAAATGAATTATAGACATTTCCAATTCCACCGAAAGTTGCTGGACTATTCCAAATAATGCGCATAGCTTTAACTTCTTTGCCAAATTCGTCAGCCAAACTTTTTTCTTTACAATGGATAACTGCTGAATGTCCTAAACCATAAAACTCAACCATTTGTTTTGCTTTTTCAATTCCCTCACTTGCCCCTTCAACTTTAATAAAGGCTAATACTGGTGAAAGTTTTTCTCTAGTTAATGGCTCATTTACGCCAACTTCATTACACTCTACACAAATGATTGAAGTATCTTCGCTCACCTCAAATCCTGCTTGTTTAGCAATCCAGGTAATAGGCTTTCCAACCACATTTGGATTTAATACTGCCTTTGAACAATCTTCTTTATTTTCAACACTGAACATGAACTTTTCGAGCATCTTTTTTTCTTTTTTGTCAGCAAAATATGCCTTATATCTTTTAAACATGTTGACTGTTTCATTATAAATTTCCTCATCAACAATACAAGCTTGCTCACTTGCACAAACCATACCATTATCAAAAGCCTTTGATAAAACGATATCATTTACGGCCTGCTCAATATTAGCACTAAAATTAATATATGCTGGTACATTTCCTGCTCCAACACCCATCGCTGGTTTTCCACAACTGTAGGCTGCTTTGACCATTGAATTACCACCAGTAGCTAAAATTGTCGCAACACCTTCATGATTCATCAAAGCATTTGTTGCATCCATGCTTGGATGTTCAATCCATTGAATACAATTTTTAGGCGCACCTGCTGCCACAGCTGCTTTGTACATAACTTCAGCTGCTTGTTTAGAACATTGTTGTGCTGATGGATGGAAAGCAAAAATAATTGGATTTCTTGTTTTTAAACAAATTAAAGCTTTAAAAACAACTGTACTTGTTGGATTTGTAACTGGTGTAATACCACAGATAACTCCTACTGGAGAAGCAATCTCAGTAATCCCAGTAACTGGATCTTCACTAATTATATCAACTGTTTTTAAGTGTCTCATGTTATTAACTACATATTCACAAGCAAACAAATTCTTAGTTGCTTTATCCTCAAAAACACCTCTTTTTGTTTCTTCAATCGCACTTGCTGCCAACACACCATGATTATCTAATCCAGCTACAGAACACTTCGCTACGATGTAATCTATTTGTTGTTGGTTTAAATTCATAAACTCATCTAAGGCTTTCAACCCTTTTTCTACTAGTTCATTTACTTCTTTTACAACTATTTCACTCATACTATTTACCTCTTATAAAATTCCAATTTAGACAATTTTACAACATTAATTTATCCTCTCATTTGCTGTTTGTCAATTATTTCACAACATGAAAACGCTTGCCTGATAATAAAGTTAATTATTTCACAAATTAATTGAATTTATAGATTATTCTTATAACTTTTCAATTTATTTTTTTCTATTGATTTCTCTAAAAGTCTATGTTATTATTCACTTGTTGATAAATCAACAAGTATCAAATTAGGAGGCTCTATGAAAGACCGATTTGCAAATTTTACAGCCATGACTAACCGGATTAATCGTAATGTATATCGAATTAAATTTAAAGCACTTGAAGGTTTTGATATAAAAACCGTGCATGTTCCTTGTTTATACCACTTATTAAGGAAAGATGGCTTAACAGCAACAGAATTATGTAAACTATGCGAGGAAGATAAAGCAATTATGTCCCGCACCCTTGATTATTTAGAAAAAAAAGAATACGTTTTTGTCGAAAGCAAAAAAACAAAACGTTATAATTGTCCTTATTATTTAACAGAAAAAGGAAGAAAACTTGCAGAAATGCTTAATTATAAAATAGAAACAGTTTTAGATGAAGTTAATGAACATATCCCTGATGAAGAGCTTGCTAAGTTTTATAGTTATCTTTCCACTCTTGATGAAAGTTTAGAATTTATTGCCAATAGTATCGCACATATTGCGAAAAAAATTTAGCACATACCAAGTCTTAAGAAAATGGAGAAAAAAATGAATATTAGAGTGATTGTAGATTCAACCGCAGATATCACTGTGGAATATAAAAAAAGAGTAAACTTTGTGCCTCTTACCATTCACTTTGGCGAAGAGGAATATACTGATGGAATTGATATTGACCACACTACCTTTTATCAAAAACTAGTGGAAACAGCTGTGCTTCCATCTACTAGTCAGCCAAACCCTGAAGCTTTTGCCAATGAATTTGAAAAAGCAAAGAAGTTAAATGAAGCCTGTATTGTCCTAACACTATCTTCAAAACTTTCAGGCACTTATCAAAGCGCAATAATTGCTGCTAGAGATTATGAAAATGTCTATGTTATCGATACCGAAACTGCAGCAATTGGAGCTGGTATTTTAACTGAACTTGCTTTTAGGTATATTGATCAGGGTTTGGATATTAAAGAAGTTGTTGAAAAAATAGAAGTGGAAAAAAAGAAAATTGTTATTGTTGCCTTAGTTGATACTCTTGAATACTTACATAAAGGTGGTCGTTTATCAAAATCAGTTACTGTAGCAGGAGCAATATTAAATATCAAACCAGTTCTCTCAGTAATTAGTGGTGACATTGAAGCGGTGGGCAAAGCAATGGGGTCTAAACGTGGAAACAATATGTTAATGCAACAAATAGAAAAAGTGGGTGGCATTGATTTTAGTAAACCAGTTTTATTGGGTTACACTGGTTTATCTGATGCTCTTTTATTAAAATATATCGAAGATAGTAGAGCTATTTGGGAAAACGATTTAGAAAAACCACGCCATGTTACTATTGGTTCTGTAATTGGAACACATGCAGGACCAGGTGCCATAGCAGTTGCTTTCTTTAAAAAATAATGATGAGGTTAAACATTATGAAAAAAATATTAATTTATACCATGGAAGGTAAAAAAATGTGTTTCTTACATGCTCTTATGAATGCAAAACAATTAAAGGATGCAGGGCATGAAGTAAAAATTGTTTTAGAAGGTATGTCCTGTGTACTTCCTAAAGAATTAGAAGAAGAAAAAAACGCTTTATACTTAGCGCTTAAAAATGATGGAACAATTCAAGGAGTCTGCCTTGCTTGTTCTAAAACACTAGGTGTCTATGCAGATAATGAAAAAGCTGGTCTTCACTTTTTGGATGATATGTATACCCATGCAGGCGTTTTGGATTACCTAAAAGATGGTTATGAAATTTTGATTTTTTAGTTAATTATTAAAAATCAACACAAAACATTATCATTTATCCCTTTCCAAAAGTAAAAAAACGTAGCAAATTGTTACGTTTTTTATTTTTATAACACCATTATCTTTTGACTTATTATTTTTGAATGCCTATTATCTATTATCCCCTTTTTCTACAATAATTTTTTATATTTTCTTAAATAAATATTTTTCACTAATGTAGTAAGCAACAAATACAATACTACCACCATTGACAAATAGAACCAGAATTCTTTTGGCATAGGACTAAAATCTAATGCTAAACCAAGTTTAGTATAAGGAATAATAGTTCCAATAATTAAAGTTATTGTGGTTACCAAAAACATTGCTAAAGAAGATCTGCTTTGTAAAAACGGAATTTTTTCTGTTCTCAAAGTATGTAAAACCAATGTCTGAGTCCACAAAGACACCAAATACCAACCTGTATGGAAAATAGCAATAAAATTATGTTGTTGAAAAGATAATAAACTGAAATATCTTGCACCCAATGCTTGAGGAATAATTACAAAGTAAAGAACCACAAAAGTTAAAATATCAAAAATTGAGCTTATTGGTCCAAACCACACCATAAAGTTTTTGACTTCTTTTGAGTCTAACTTTTGTGGTTGTCTTAAATATTCTTGATCCATTTTATCAGAAGGAATTGCTAAGCAAGATATATCATATATTAAGTTTAAAAACAAAAGCTGCATTGGCTGCATTGGTAAAAATGGTAAGAAAATACTTGCTAGTAATACTGAAAAGATATTGCCAAAATTAGAAGATATTGTAATTTTTATGTATTTCATGATATTACCAAAAATTTCTCTTCCATTTAAAACAGCCTTTTCTAAAATCCTTAAATCTTTTTTCAATAAAACTAAATCTGCTGCTTCTTTAGCGATATCAACAGCATTATCAACTGATATACCAACATCTGCTTCTCTCATAGCAGGAGAATCATTAATACCATCTCCTAAAAAACCTACCGCATGACCAGCATTACGCATAAGTTTTACTATTCGTGCTTTTTGAGTTGGATTTAATTTAACAAAAACATCATAATCTTCACTAGCCTTTAGAAGTTCTACATCACTCATTACAGCTACTTGATCTCCAGTTAAAAACTTATCTGCATTGATTCCAACTTCTTTACATACTGCTTGAGTAACATACTGATTATCTCCAGTTAAAACCTTGACTTTGACTTTTTCTTTAGCCAGCGCAGCTATAGCTTCCTTTGCTCCCTGTTTTGGTGGATCCAAGAAAGCTAAATATCCAATTAAAGTCATTTCACTTTCATCTTGGATAGTAATCTCTGGATAATTCAATGTTATTTCTTTAATAGAAAGACCTAAGACCCTTAAACCTTGCTTATTTAAAGTTTGAACAAAGTCTAAAACTTTTGTCTTCTGTTCTTTTGATAATTCTTGTATTTGATTGTTAATTAGTATTCTAGTAGATACATTTAACATTTCCTCAATTGCTCCTTTAGTAATTAGAACTTGACTATCTTCCTTATCTACTAAAACACTTAATCTTCTTCTTTCAAAATCAAAAGGTAATTCATCTACTTTTCTTGCTCTTAACTCACTTATGGTTAATTCTTTTCTACCTCTTTGAATAATGGCTCTATCTATTACATTTTTAAGCCCAGTTTGAAGTGAACTATTATAATAAGCATATTTGAGAATTTCACGGTCTTCTTCACTAACCGTATTCAAATAATATTCTAAAGAAATGCTATCTTGAGTAAGTGTTCCTGTTTTGTCCGTGCAAAGAATATCTATTGCTCCTAAATTTTGAATAGCGTTAGTATCTTTGACTATTGAGCCATTAGCTGAAAGACGTTTTGCTCCTTTTATCAAATTAGAATTTACTATTACTGGTAGCATCTCTGGAGTTAACCCTACTGCTACTGATATGCCAAAAAGCAAAGCTTGAACCCAACTACCTGTAGAAAAACCATTAATCACTATTACCAGTGGAGCAATTACTATCATCAGTTTAATTAAAAGTTGAGTAGTTGATTCTATACCTTTTTCAAAGTTTGTTTTAATTGGACTATCTTGTAATTTTTTAGCAATATCTCCAAATAATGTTTCATTAGCTAACCTAACTACAACCCCAATTCCTGTGCCACTTACAACTTCTGTACCCATATAAGCCATTGTCTTAAATTCGGTGTCAGCTTGACCTTTTTTCACTTTACCTATAGCTCTTTTTTCTACCAGTTCACTTTCTCCTGTAAGAGGAGTTTGAGAAATAAATAAGTCTCTACTTTCCAATATTCTCACATCAGCTGGTAGCATATCACCTGCTGACAAGTGAATTATGTCGCCTATCACTATCTCTTCAGTTGGGATTTCTTTTGCCAGTCCTTCTCTGATAATATTCGATGTTACTTCTACCATTTCATCAAGGTCATCAATTGAACGTTTAGCTTGTAAATTTTGGGTGATTTCTAATACTGCACTAATCAAAACCAGGCTGATAATAATGATAAAACTGGTTAAATCCTTATTTCCAGCTACAACAAAAAGATACTCTGTTGCCAAAGAAATAAATGCTAGAATTATTAATATTAAAGTAAATGGTGACAAAAAACCATCCAGAACAATCTGTAGTACACTCTTTTCTTTTTTGTATTCTATTTCATTTCTACCGTAGGTTTCTTGACGCGCTTCAATTTCGTTGTGAAACAAGCCTTTTTTACTTGTTTCTAAAATTTTTAACAACTCTCTTTGATTGATAGTTGCAAAATTATAGTTATTTAATTTCATCACAAGTTACCTCTCTTTCTTTATTTTTGAGGCAACTGAATTTAGTGGTTAACCAAGACAAAAATCGCCATCGGATCCACTATCATCATTCAGTTTATGCCTACAACCCGTTTGGGATTTCATCTTTACTAACCTCCTTTACAAATATTTAGAAATTAAATAAAAAATCTCACCCAAAGTGAGACCTATTAAAAACAACACAATCCTTAGATTTTTGTGGAGTTTTAGCACTATGCAACGTAAACATATCGTTAGCCACTTTATGGAAAGCCTTAATTCGACAATCCCTACTCTATCCATTGGCGTCTCTAGACATTTTTGAACAGTGGCCTTTGTTTGCATAGGAGCCTCACCTAACAATCTTATTTAATTCCAACCATAGTCTATCACAATAAATAATAATGTCAAACTTAAATATTCAAAAATCATTTATACAAATAAAAAGGGCTTTTAAACCCTCTCTAATTTATTTTTAGTATTCTACTCTCATACCTGAGATACATTTATTGAAAATCCATTGTTTAAATTTTTTATAGTCTTTTGTCTGATGAAACTCTTTTAGTAACTCTCTAAATTTTTCTTTATTATAATCACTAACAGTTATCACGCCACAACCATGCTCAATCATAATCTTATTAGCAAACATAATCGAGATTCTAACATCTCCATCAGAAAACAGATGTTTTTCTAACAAAAATAACATCGCATCTATGGCTATTTCAGTACAGCCTTTAGTAGGTTGATTAGTCATTTCAGCTAACTCTTGTTTTTGTTGTTCTGTTAGCTCAGTTTTAACTCCAACATTTAAATCTCTCATTAGCATATCATGCAATTTAAATAAAAAGTCAGCATCGGCCTTTTCTTCTGGATTATTCAAAATATGATAGAAAGTTTCTTTAATATTGTCTGCAGCAATAGCCACTTCACTATCTCTTTTATTATTTTCTAAAAGCTCTGCTACTTCATCATAGTCAATCTCATATCTTGATAAGATAAGAGCATTGTAAACATAATCAATGATTTTCTCATTGACCAAATTAACATTTTGAAGTCTAGTAAGTTTAAACTTATTTCTCATAGCCAACACTCTCCTTTCTATGTTAAATTTAGATGTTTTTCATTAAAAACTAAAAGAATTATTTTTTTGTAAGTCATATTTTTATTATTCCTAAAACACCTCTTCATATATTCCATATTATACAACAATATAATAAAAAGTACTAATTACTTTAAGTATTCTTTAGCTTTTTCATTTAATTGTTTTAACTCTAACATAAATTCTCTACTACTCTTTCTAATTGCGCCATCACCTAGCACCATATTTTGTACTGCATAGTCTGAACTAACAACAATAATGTCGTATTTATTTTTATTTTGATGAACCTTTCTTTCAATATATGAGTCTGCTGTTTCGTTAGCTTTAGTATAAACTATTTCTATTAAATCGCTTTTGATTTTTCTAGAAACCACTTCATCTGTTTTATAGGCATCAAAAACAACTATTGCTTTGAAGTTTCTATAACCTGAATAACTAGCCACATCATTTATTACTTTATCTCTTGCTCCATCAAAGTTTAAAACAGCTCGATTATCACGATATGAATGCATCAAATTATAGCCATCCACTATTAATAAATATGGTTTTTTTGCTTTAGGGACAATTTTAGTTTTAGAAAACGACTCATTGTCATCAACCCTTTTTTTACGAACCATTGTTTTATCTTTTTTGTTTCTGCCAGTTGCTGCTGATACCACTCTTTTTAATTCCTCATCCGTTATCGTACTTCTAGTAGTCGTACTGTAAGCTGTTTTGAAATCAATATCTTTTTGTGGCTTTATATGTAGATATTGATCCACATAATTATATGGCACATAAAACCCTGCTCCATGAGAAATAAATATTGAACCAGTAGGATTATCTATATCATTTTCACTGTCATAGCCTATTTTTTCCACTATTTCATCTTGGTCAAGACAAACATCATATCCCTTAAAAGAAAGAATCATTTTTCCAGTAGCTGAAGTTAATGATAATAGCTTATCTTGATAATTTTGCATCTTTCTAATTGGACCACTGCCAGCAACTAACATTAAATCTTCTTCAACTTGTTCAACAATAAACTGAGCTCCAACAGTTTCTAAATCATATAAAAGTTTACTTAAATACTCACTTTTTACATTTATTCTAAAATCATAAAATGGTTCTAACAAAATACTTTCAGCCATTTTTAAACCCTGCCTAACTGCTCGATAGGTTGCTTCTCTAAAGTCTCCGCCATCAGTGTGTTTTAAATGACCTTTACCATTTATCAAAATGATTTTTATATCAGTAATAGTACTACCAGTTAATACACCAAGATGTTGCTTTTCTTGTAGATGGGTTAAGATAAGTTTTTGCCAGTTTGAGGATAGTACATCTGTAGATACCTCACTTTCAAATACTAAACCTTTTCCCCTTTCCAAAGGTTCTAATCTTAAATGTACTTCAGCATAATGTTTTAAAGGTTCAAAATGACCGTATCCATTTACTTCTTGAGCGATAGTTTCTTTATATAAAACTGAACTCTCTTCTAATTTAATCTTTATTCCTGTTCTTTCAAAAATAGTATTTTCAACTACTTCAATTTGAATTTTTCCCATTAAAGATAATCTTAATTCTTTCAACTTATCATAATAACTAATCTTTATAGATGGATCTTCTTGTGATAGTATTTGAAGCTGTTTCAAAAGATAATTGCTATCAGTATCTTCTGGATAACTAACCTTATAGTTCATATAAGCATTTATGATTGGTTTTTTATTTTCTTCAACACCAATAACATCATAAGCCATAATAGTATTCAATCCCTTTAACCCTACAATCATTCCTGGTTTTGCACTTTGGATTAAATCGTATTTTTGACCATTATAAAGACGTATTTGATCTACCTTATCTTCATCATTGATTTTATCTTTGACTTTTAATATTCCCCCAGTTACTTTACAGTAGCAAATTCTTGTGCCATCTGATTCATAATTTACTTTAAAAAACTTTAAACCTAATTCTTGAGGATAAATTTTTTTCTCCGTATATTTATCTAATCCTTCCAAAAGAAGGTTAATGCCTTCATTTTTTAAAGCTGATCCAAAATATACTGGGAAAATAACTCGATTATTAATTTTATCAGTAATAGTTTCTAAAGAAATATTTCCGCTTTTTTCATACTCTAATAAAGTTTTTTCACTAACCAAAGCAATATTTTCAATTAATTTACTATTTGTAAAATCCAAACAGTTTTCATCTAAATCTTTTTGAATCTCTTCTAATAATTCTTCTTTGCTTTTTAAAGCAACATCCATTTTATTAACAAAGATAAAAATAGGAATATTGTAATATTTAAGCAAATTAAAAATTGTCAAGGTATGTGGTTCAACTCCATTTAAACCACTAATCACTAAGATAGCTATATCAACCACTTGTAAACTTCTTTCCATTTCACTAGAAAAATCATTGTGTCCTGGAGTGTCGACCAAAAAGAAATTAGTATCACCATATTTGAAGTTAGCCATTTTACTATAAATGGTAATACCTCTTTCTTTTTCCATTTTATTAAAGTCTAAAAAGGCATCTTGATGATCAACTCTACCCATCTTTCTAATAATCCCACCATGAAAAAGAAGACACTCATTAAGTGTCGTCTTTCCTGCATCAACATGGGCTAAAATGGCTAGGCTGATATTTTTCATATTATTTTTTCTCTTTAAACTCTTCAATTATTTTAACAGTTGAACTGGTACCTATTCTTTGAGCACCTGCTTCAATAAATTCTAAAGTTGTTTTTAAATCTCTTATACCTCCAGCTGCTTTTACTTTAACTGCTCCATCTACTTCTCTAACCATTAATCTAACATCTTCTAAAGTCGCTCCACCTGTACCAAAACCAGTACTAGTTTTAATAAAATCAGGTTTAACTTCTTTAGCAATATGACATAACTTAATTTTCTCATCCTCAGTTAAATAACAGTTTTCAAATATAACTTTAACTATTATATTATTATCTTTACAAGCCTTAACTATTTGCTGCATTTCTTCTTTGATGTAATCATAGTTATGTTCTTTTACTTTACCAATGTTAACAACATAATCGATTTCATCAGCCCCATCTTTAATCGCGTTAAGCGTTTCTTGAACTTTGGTTTCAATTGTTGTTTGTCCTAAAGGAAAGGAAATAGCAGCTCCAACATGAACTTTACTATCTTTTAAAATCTCTTTACACATTTTAACTGGATAAGAATTGATTGCCACCATACTACAACCCAAACTATCCGCTTCTTGACATAACTTTTTGAAATCTTCTTCTGTCGCAAATGGTTTTAAATTTGTGTGGTCGAAATAACTGGCCAACTGTTTTTCAGTTAAAAAACTGTTTTCAATCATTCTTTTCACTTCAAATAAATCTTCTTTAATCACATCAATTATTTCCATCAACTCTTCTGTTGGAGGTAAAATATCAATTATCATACAAGCAGTAGCACCAGAAGCATGGGCTGCTCTAATTCCATTAAAAGAATCTTCAATAACTAAACATTTTTTAATGTCACAATTCATCAATTCAGCTGCCTTTAAAAAGATATCTGGTGCTGGCTTTGAGTTTTCCATTTCACAACCAGTAACTATATATTCAAAAGGATTTGATCCAAATTTTGTA
>JAAZJL010000054.1 GCA_012800355.1 Erysipelotrichia bacterium
CCAATTCCAGCTCGCACAATAGGAGAAAACATTTTTCTTGGACGTTATCCAATTAAAAAGCTTTTTGGAATAATTCCAGTTGTTGATCATGACAAAATGTATGCTGACACAGAGGCACTTTTAAAAAGAGTTCGTATGAATTTTAACCCTAGACAGATGTTAGGTGAATTAAGTATTTCTCAAATTCAGTCAGTAGAAATTGCGAAAGCTATTTCTGCCAATTGTAAGGTAATGATTTTAGATGAGCCAACCTCTTCTTTAACTCATAATGAAGTAGAGGCATTATTTCAAATTATTGAAGATTTAAAGAAAAATGATGTAGCAATTGTTTACATTTCTCATAAAATTGATGAAATTTTAAGGATATCAGATGAAGTTACGATTATGCGTGATGGAAAATATATTGGCACATGGGATGCCAAAGATCTCACTAACGAGTTCATTATTGCCAAGATGGTAGGTCGTGAACTAACAAACTTATATCCTAAAAGAGAAAATATACCAGGAGAGGTCGTCTTTGAAGTTGAAGATTTTACCTCAATCAACCCTCATAGTTTTCGCAATATTTCATTTAATTTAAGAAAAGGTGAGATTTTAGGTGTTGCTGGATTAGTCGGTGCTCAAAGAACAGAGTTAATGGAAGGTTTATTTGGCATTCGTTCTCATACCAGTGGAACTATAAAATATCTTGGTAAAGAAATGAAAATTAATCGACCTAAGGATGCTATTGATAGTGGTATAGCAATGTTAACAGAAGATAGACGTAATACAGGAATCTTAGGTGTATTAAGTGTTGCTGACAATATTTCTATTGCTTCATTGAATCAATATTTAGATTATGGAATCGCAATTAATGATAAAAAAATTGAGTCATTGGTTGAAAAAAATATTGAAAAAATGGATATTAAAACACCATCTAGTAAGACTTTAATTAAATCGCTTTCTGGCGGTAATCAACAAAAGGTACTAATTGGACGTTGGTTAGCTAATAATCCAGATGTATTAATTTTAGATGAACCTACTAGAGGGATAGATGTAGGGGCAAAATATGAAATATATACCATTATTGCTGATCTAGCAAAACAGGGAAAAAGTATTATCATGATTTCAAGTGAAATGCCTGAATTAATTGGTATGGCAGATAGAATAATGGTTATGTGTGATGGAAGAGTTACGGGTTTTATCGACGGAAAAGATGCAACTCAAGAAAATATTATGGAACTTGCAACGAAGTTCCAGTAGGGGGATATGTATAATGGAAAAGAAAAAATCAATTTTTCAAAAAATATTAGAATATTTAAAAGGGAATCCAATTGTCGTTATTTTGACTGTTGTAAGTTTAATCGTTGGTTTAACAGTTGAAAACTTCTTCTCGTTTTACAACTTAAATAACCTAGCTTCAAATACTGGTGTTCGCTTTATAATAGCATTAGGAATTTCTGGTTGTTTAATTATTAAGGGAACTGATTTGTCAGCTGGTAGAATAGTAGGTATAGCTTCCTGTATTACAGCGGTATTAGTACAGCGTGCAGATTATGCTTCAAAAATGTATCCGCAAATACCAGAAATGAATATGTGGCTAGTATTAGTTATCGTGTTAATTGTTGGTACACTAATTGGTTTAATAAATGGTTTAATTATTGCCTTATTAAATGTTCCACCATTTATCGCAACCTTAGGTACTCAAACAATTGTTTATGGATGTGCACTTATTTTCACTAACTCTCAACCAGTTGGTGGTTATCAAAAAGTTTTTAGTGAAACATTAAGTGCCAAACTCTTTCCAATAGGACCTTATCCTGGTATACCAGTTTACGTCTTGTTTGCGATATTCTTTGGCTTGATATTTGCTTTCTTATATAAGAAAACTACCTATGGTAAGTATATGTATGCCATTGGTGGTAATGAAATTGCTGCTGAAGTATCAGGTGTTAACACCAAGAAAAGTAAGATATTAATCTTTACTTTAGCAGGATTTATGTATGCTTTTGCTGGTTATTTACTAGCAGCTAAGTCAGGTGGAGCCAACGCTGGTTTAGGACAAGGATATGAATTAGAGGCAATTGCAGGATGTACAATCGGTGGAGTTTCTACTACTGGTGGTATTGGAACAATTAGTGGAATTTTAATTGGTGTATTGGTTTTCGAATTATTAAAGATTGTTTTACAGTTTTTAGGTGTTAACCCATATTTCAACTTTATTGTTCAGGGTTTAGTAATTGTTACAGCTGTCGCAATTGACATTCGTAAATATGTAGCTAGAAAGTAATGAAAAAAGAAAAATCGGCTTGGCAAAAAATTAAAGAAGCACAATATGATAAATTAAATGTTACAGTTAAACAATTGGATATCATTATCGCACTTGGAATAACTGGGCTGATAATCGTGTTTATTTTAATTGTTTTGGATGCCTTAAATATTATTGGATAAAAAAGAGCAGTTGCTCTTTTTTTAGTTTATCTTTGATTCAACAGTAATCTGTTTGTTGGTAATTGGATGAATAAAACTTAACTTGTAAGCGTGCAACATTAACCTATCATGTTTTTTACCATAATAAATTGTATCACCGATAATCGTATGACCAATTGCCTGTAAATGAACTCTTATCTGATGAGTTCTACCTGTTTTTAGACGACATTTAATTAATGTCGTATTTTTTTGTTGCTGAATCGGTTTGATAAAAGTGGTAGCTAGTTTACCACTGTTAGAAACTCGATATTTATTATTGAAGTGTCTGTCTTTTCCAATTTTCTTATTTATTATCATTTCTTTATTAATGATACCTGTTACTAAAGCTAAATAATCTCTTTCAATTAAATTATTAGCAATGCAGTAATCAAAATAAGATATCAGATACGATTGTTTGCAGTACAAGATACAACCACTGGTTTCTTTATCTAATCTATGGACATGTAAGATGCGATGCTTTTGATTAGTCGAGTGATAATAACCAGCAATTAAGTTATCTAAGGTTATAGTATCTTTATTTCCATCATCATGGATGATAATTCCAATTGGTTTATCAACAACTAATACAAAATCATCTTCATAAAGTATCTTTAAATCTTGAACAAGAGGAGTTTTATCAATTTCTTCATCTTTAATGACATCGATTTCTAAAATATCATTTTCATTTAAAAAGATATCAGATAAAACAAGATTATTATTAACTTTAATTCGCTTTTCCATTTTTAAAAGATGGATATCTTTTTTAGAAAATAATAATTGCTTTAAATAGTCGTTTATATTTATAGTTTTTTCGATAACTCTTTTCATTTTCATGTTCCTATTATAGAATATATTTGGTAAAGTGTGGTGTTATTTTACGTTGAAGATGAAAAAGAAGATTAAAACTAAATTTAAAGTTATTATTGGTTTATTGGTTGTTATATTTATTATTAGCACTTCTTTTGTCGTATTTTATTATGTTGATTCATTTAAATCAAAACAAGATATTTCTGGTTTAATAGAACAAATTGATAGGGGAGAAACGATATTAATTCCAAGTGACAATGTTGAGGAGCAAGAAAAAGCTTGGGCTGAAATTGAAAAAAGAAAGTTAGAATCATATCAAAAATTATATGAACAGAATAACGATTTAGTTGGATGGATTCAAATAGAGGATACTACTATTGACTTTCCAGTAATGCAGAAAAAAAGTGTAAAGAACTATTATTTATATAAAAATTTTGAAAAAAAGTACTCAAAAGGAGGACTTCCATATGTTCAAGAGGATTGTGATGTTTTCACTCCTACTGACAATGTAATAATTCATGGTCATAATTTAAGTGATGGTTCAATGTTTAATGCTCTTTTAAAATTTAAAAACAAAGATTTTTATAATGAACATTCAATCATTAACTTTGATACGATTGAAGAATGTCATCAATATAAAATCATTGCGGTTTTAACTGTAGCTGTTAATACTGGAAATGATAAATTTCCTTTCTATGATTTTATTAATGCTTCTAGTGCCAAAGAATTTGATGCTTATATAAAAGCTTGTAAAAAATATTCTCGCTTTGATACAGGAGTTACAGCTGAATATGGTGATAAACTAATTACCATAGCAACCTGTGATTTTTCAATCAAGAATGGTCGACTGGTAATTGTAGCTAAAAGAATAAAATAAGAGAAACTGTAAAGTTTCTTTTTATATTAATAGAATAATTATAGTAAATAGGATAACAGATAAAACCAAACAACCTAGAAAAAACAAATATTTTTTTATTTGCTTTTCAATTTCTTTATCATCTTTTTCAATACTGTCTGTAAGGTCTTTTTTTAATTTTTTATTCAATAGTAAAGAAACAATCGCAAATAAGATAGAAAAAACTATACCGATTATTCTAATGGTCTGATTCATAAACGCTCCTTTAATCTCTAAGTACAATTTTAGCATATTAAATCAAGTAATAAAATAACACATTTAAGTCATTTATATAGCGTTTTCACTTGTAAAGTTATATAATAAAGATGGAAAGCGAGGAATTTACTCAATGAAAAAAATTTTAGTTATTTTATTAAGTTTTTTGATGGTTTTTTCAATGGTCGGTTGTAAAGATACAACAAACAAAGATGACAAACATATTGAAAAATTAACAGTTTCATTTGTTCCATCAAAAGACGCAGATGTTATTATGCAAGCTGCAGGTGGTAATGAAGAATTAGGTTACCGCTCTTTAGCACAAATTATCATTGATGGATTAGCTGCTAGAGGCTATACAGTTGATGAAGTTGAAGTAAGTGTTGGTACAAGTTATGCAGCAGTTGGTGAAGGTATGGTTTCTGGTACTATTGATATCGGATTAATCCCAGCTTCTACATACGTATTGTATTCTGATGGTGTTGAACTATTAGTTGAAGCTTTGCGTTATGGAGTTGCTGGTGAAGATGGTGTTGTAATTGATCCTGCTTTAGGAATTGATCCTTGGAATGCTGGAAAAACTACTAATGCTGAAGGAATGGCTACAGGATACGCTTCATTAATTTATGTAAATATTACTACTGAAATTGGTCAAAATTTATATGAAAAAGCTCAAGCTAAATCATTAACTTGGGAAGATGTAAATGCTGCTACTTGGTATGTATGTTCTTCTACTTCAAGTGCTGGATATGTTTACCCAAGCTTATGGATAAACAACACATTCGGTGAAGGAGCTGGAAATGAAAAACGTACAGTTGTCAATTTAGAAAATGTTATTCCTGATGGAAGCTATGCTAACATGATGGAAAGCTTATTAACAGGTGGTTGCGAAGTTACAGTTGGTTATGCTGATGTTAGAAAAGATGCAGCATCTACTACTGCTTTTGAAGCTGCTTATCCTGAATTGGCTGCTGAAGGCAAAACAGTATGGGATATCATTAAGGTTATTGCTGTATCAGACTACATCATGAACGATACTGTATCTGTTACTAAAAAGAATCCAAAAATGACTGCTGAATTAATTAAAGCTTTACAAGAAGTATTCATCGAATTAGGTAATACTGAAGAAGGTAGAGCAGCTGTTAAACCTTATAGTCACATGGGTTATGTTGTTGGTAAAGACTCTGACTACGATTCAACTCGTCAAGCTAACGCATTATTCCAGAAATAATAATTAAAAAAATATTTTTGAGGGTGCATTAGCACAATAATGCACTCTCTTTTTTTACAATTAGGGAGGAGAACCCGAGAATAATATGATTAAATTTGAAAATGTTGATAAGGTCTATGCTAATGGTACTAGAGCTTTGGATAAAGTTAGTTTAGAAATTGAACAAGGTGAGTTTGTTGCCATAATAGGTTTATCAGGAGCAGGTAAATCAACTTTAATTAGAACTGTGAATAAAATGATTGATATTACTGCTGGAAAACTAACAGTAAATGATATTGATGTTTCCACTTTAAAAGGAAAAGAACTTAGGAAATTTAGAAGAAAGATTGGTATGGTTTTCCAGTCTTTCAACTTGGTTTTAAGAACTTCTGTTATAAACAATGTTTTAGCAGCAAGAGTTGCTGATATGTCATTAATAAGAACATTACTTGGCTTATATTCTAAGCAAGATAAAATACAAGCATTAGAAGCTTTAGATAAAGTTGGAATTTTAGAAAAGGCTTATTCAAGAGCTGACCAATTGTCAGGTGGTCAGCAACAACGTGTGGCACTAGCAAGAACTTTAGCTCAAAATCCTGAAATAATTTTAGCTGATGAGCCAGTTGCAGCACTTGACCCAGTTATGGCTGATGTGGTAATGGAAGACTTTAAACGTATTAATAAAGACTTAAATATTACTGTCGTTATTAATATTCACCATGTTGATTTAGCATTACAATATGCTGATAGAATAATTGGTATCAATGCTGGAAAAATTGTTTATGATGGCCCAACTAAAGATATAACTAACGAAACATTAAAGATGATTTATGGTCGTGAACTTACAGACGATGACTTAATGAAGGAGAAGAAAAATGATTGATGATATCTTACACATTTTCTTTCCACGTACATATACATTAGGAAATGGTAAAGTTGTCAAAGAAAAATTTAATTGGGCTCCATATATCACAATTGCGGTAATTATATTTTCGATTTTTTGTGCCATGGCTACAAGTGTCGATATTCCAAGATTGATTCAACGTTCAGATGCCTTTTGGGATTTGATTAGAGAAATGATGCCGCCTAACTGGAGTTTCTGGAAAGATTTACAAAAACCAATGATTGATACAATTGTTATGTCAGTTTTAGGGACAGTCGTAGGTTGTCTTGTAGCACTACCAACAAGTTTTTATTTGTCAAGTAATTTTGAATTAAATAATGTCTATCTTGTTGGACATAGAGGTCTATTAAGTTTGCTTAGAACATTACCTACTTTAGTTTATGCTCAACTTTTATCAATTGTAATTGGAACAGGTACTTTAGCTGGTACGGTTTCTATCGCCATATTTACTTATACAATTTGTGTAAAGATGTTATATGAGCAAATTGAAACAGTTGATATGGGTCCCTATGAAGCTTTACAATCAACAGGAGCTAGTAGAGCCAAATGTATGATTAAAGCGATTTATCCACAGATAAGAGGTTATTTCTGGTCAACGGTTTTATATTGTTTTGAAACAAATGTAAGAAGTGCAGCTATCTTAGGATATGTTGGAGCGGGTGGTATTGGAGTTCAAATTAATGAACAACTAACATGGAGAAGATATGGTAATACAGGTTTGATGGTGCTTGTACTAGTAATTACTGTTGTAATTATTGAAACTATTTCTCGAGAATTAAGAAAGAAGTTGGTTCAAGGATGAGTAGCAAACAATTAACTGTCCAGTCTCAACTAGATAAATTCCCTTCAGTTTTACCGAAGTTTATCATTGGTTTGCTTTCTTTTGTAGTGTTTTATATTTTAACTACAATTACCATCTCGTTTAAAGGAATCAATGAAAGAGGAATATTAATTGCTATCAATGCTTTTAAAGGCTTATTTAATCCTTCAATGAAAGTAATAACTGATTTAGGTCAGTATGGTTTATTGCAAATGTTATTTGAAACATTAGCTATTGCTTTTTTAGGAACAGTTATTGGCTTAGTGTTTGCTATTCCATTAGCTTTCTTAGCAAGTAGAAATATGTTTCCAAAATGGATTAACAATATTTGCTTGACTTTAATTAGTATCATAAGAGCATTTCCATCATTTATGTTAGGTATCATGTTTGTAAAATCAATTGGTCCTGGCGCTTTTGCTGGAGTACTATCAATGGCAATAGGTTCCATTGGTATGTTATCGAAACTTATCATTGAAGTTATTGAAGATTTAAATCCTGGTATTGCTGAGGCATTAGATGCAGCAGGATGTTCAACTTTTGAAAAGATTAGATATGGACTTATTCCACAGTTAAGTTCAAATATAATTTCTATTGTCCTATATCGTTTAGATATTAATGTAAAAAATGCGACGATCTTAGGTATTGTTCAAGCAGGTGGTATTGGTGCACAATTAATGTTTGCAATTGGTGCTCGTAGATGGTCAGATGCTGGGGCGATGTTGTTAGGAGTTATTGTTATGACAGTAGTGTTAGAATACTTCTCAACAAAGATTAGAACTAGACTTGCTGGACAAAAAGGATAAAAGAAAATAAATTAAAAAAAGCTTTGACTTGTTGGTCAAAGCTTTTAATTTAATTTAGTTATAAGTAATTTTCAATAATATCATCAATTATTTGTTTGATCGGTTTAGTATCTTTTTGTTGAGCTTGAGTAATAATAACCACTTTTTTATCTGGAACAACAACAATATATTGACCATCTGTCCCAGAAGCAAAAAATAACTTTTCTTTACTAATCCATATGCCATAGCCATAAGCATAATATAGTAGGTGTTTATGATTACTTAAATCAGAATTTAGATTATATTCTTGAATGGTTGTCATTTCTTTAATCCATGATTGTGGCAAAATTTGTTTACCTTGATATGTACCACTATTCAATAATAATTCTCCAATTTTTATTAAGTCATCTGGTTGCAGCCAGAGTCTAGTTGCACCTGCTAGATAATTGCCATATTTTATCCATTGAGCATTATTAATATCTAATGGTTCAAATAATTCTCTTTTTATAAAATCAAATAAATCTTCATTAAGAAATTCTTGCAAAAAAACAGATAATAGATAGAAACCAGCATTAGAATATAAGAATAATGTTCCTGGCTCATGTTTAATTGGATAATTAACTAGATAATCAAGATAACTAAAAGGGTCTTTATCTTTGATATCGCCACGCATAAGTAACTTTTCTTCATAACCGATAGTATGAGTTAAAAGGTGTTTAATTGTTATTTTTTCTAAATACTTAAGATTTTCTTTGTTAGTCAAGTTAACACATTTTTTGATAGTAGGAAAAATCAAAGTATTTAAGTTAAACTTTGAGTATTTTCCTTGTCTAGAAAGTTCGATAACCTTACCAGTGACAAGAGCCATTACAGTCTTACTGAGACTTCTAACATCAGAAGGTTCAATACGTTGATTAAAGCGATAAATAAAACAGTCATCATCTTGTTTGATGGCCAATGAGTGCATTTGTAAATGATTATTATTTTCATCAACATTGGTTTTAAACATTTCAACTAGTTGATTAAATATTTGTTTATTCATATTGTCCCCCTATGATTACATTAATAAGTAACAATGATAATTTATTTTAACATAATATAATTAAAAGATTGTTGGTTATTAATTAATTAAAGAAGAAAAGCATGCTTTGGGTAGATATTTAAAGTTTACTGCCTTATAATTAAGGAGAGGTAATATCTATGGCAAAATTATATTTTAAGTTTGGAGCAATGGGTTCTTCAAAAACCGCTAACGCGTTAATGACAAAATTTAATTATGAAGAAAAAGGAAAAAGGGTTTGGTTAATTAAACCTGCACTTGACGACAGAGATGGAGTTACAATACTAAAAAGTAGAATAGGATTAGAAGCACAAGCTGACGTCATCCAAATTGGAGATTCTTTAATTGAGAAATGTCCAAAAAATATAGATGTTATTATTTGCGATGAGTGTCAATTTTTAACACCAGAACATGTTGATGATTTACGTGTTTTAGTGTCGTATCATGATATTCCAGTTTTATGCTTTGGTTTAAGAGTGGACTTTAGTACAGCTTTATTTCCTGGAAGCAAGCGTTTGTTTGAGTTAGCAGATTCAATCACTGAAATTAAGTCTATTTGTAGATGTGGTAGAAAAGCAACAGTAAACACTAGATTTGATTCTACTGGTCATGTATGTACTAGTGGAGATCAAGTTGTCATGGGTGGCAATGATGTTTATGAAAGCATGTGTTGGACCTGTCGTGATAGGATGATAAGAGAAAACTTAACTAGAGATGAATTAGATTAAGTAAACAAATACTATTAAAATATTTTAAAAAACAGAAAAAAGAAACATGTTTTAATGTTTCTTTTTTGAATTAATTTTCATTTTCAGTTAAACCAAATAAAATCATTTTCATCATTAAATTTATCATTTCTTCTTCAGTAAAAATTTGATTGCCCTTATTGTACCAGTAACATAAAGTGGCATAAAATATATTACATACGACATCGACTTTATAATTGACAATCTTTGTTGAATCTTTTAAATCTAAAGGAGCATATTTCATAATTAGTTCTTGGAGTTTTTCCCTATATTTGTTTTGAAATGATAAACTTCCTTTAGAACTTAGAAGTAAACTAATTTTTTTGCCTGAAACCTTATTTTCTTGCATAAATATATCTATTATTTTACGACTGTTTTTGGAGAAGGTTGCCTCACGTATTTTCTCAAAGTTTTTTTCTGTTGGCAGCAACTCTTCTTCAATTTGGTTATGTAAATCTTCAATATCTAAAAAATAAGCATAAAAAGTGCCACGATTATATCCTGCTCTGTCAGTAATCATTTTAACTGTTATTTTACCCTTGTTATCACTAGCATAAAGATTCCAATAAGCATCCATTAGATTTTGTTTTGTCTTTGAAGTTAGGTTGTTTTGTTTTTCTTCCATAGTTTCCTCCTTGTTTCAGTCAACAATCCAACAAAAACTGTAGTTTTGTTTATTGATTAAGACAATGATATGAATTTATAATTATAATAACACAACATGGTGTTGGATTCAAATTAGTATTATTCAATAAGGAGGTATTATGTATGGAAGAAAAAAATTCAACTAACCGAAATAGAATACCAAGAACTTTACTATATTATTATAGTATAGCAATGTTAGTTATATTTCTATTTAACTGGTTATTTGTACCGATGTATATGTCTAGACAAGTACAAACAACCAGCTATTCTGATTTTATTGCTGCTGTAGAAGCAGGAGATGTAGAGCAGGTTCATTTTACTGATAGCCAAATCAACTATACCAAGGAAGAAAATGGTAAAGTTTATTATTTTAAAACAGGCATAGTAGATAATCCTTCACTTCCTCAATTATTACAGGAAAAAGGAGTGAATTATGGAGCAGAAATTCCAGAAAAACCAAATGTATTCTTGTCGTTGTTGTTAAACTATGGAGTTCCAATACTGATTTTTAGTTTAATTGGAAGAAGAATTAGAAAAAATATGGCAGGTAAACTTGGAGCTTCAGGACTTAGTATTAGAAGCAAAGAAGTAGCCAAGGTTTACACACCTGATGGCGATAAGAAAACTTTCAAAGATGTGGCTGGTCAAGATGAGGCTAAGGAAGCTTTGAAAGAAATTATAGATTATCTTAATAATCCTAGCAAATATGAAAAAATAGGTGCGAAATGTCCTAAAGGAGTATTATTGGTAGGCCCTCCAGGAACTGGTAAAACGCTGATGGCAAAAGCAGTAGCTGGAGAGGCTGATGTTCCATTTTTCTCAATTTCTGGTTCTGAATTTGTAGAGATGTTTGTGGGAAGAGGAGCAGCAAAAGTAAGAGAACTTTTCGATCAAGCTAATAAGAAAGCGCCTTGTATAGTTTTTATTGATGAAATAGATACAATAGGTAAGAAAAGGGATACAGGTTTAAGCACTAATGATGAACGAGAACAAACATTAAATCAGTTATTGACTGAGATGGACGGTTTTGAAGGTAATAAGGGAGTTATCATTCTTGCAGCTACCAATAGACCAGATGTCTTAGATCCTGCCCTTTTAAGACCAGGTCGTTTTGATAGACAAGTTAGAGTTGAGTTACCAGATTTAATTGGTCGAGAAGCAATTTTAGAAGTTCATTTAAAGAAAATTAAAACAGAGAAAGATATCGACGTTAATCTTATTGCTCGTATGACTGCTGGTGCTTCAGGTGCACAACTGGCCAATATTGTTAACGAAGCAGCCTTAAGAGCAGTTCGTATGAATAGTAATCTCGTCACTACAAAAGATTTGGTTGAATCTGTAGAAGTGATTATTGCGGGAGCAGAAAGGAAAAATGCAATTTTATCTGAAGAAGAAAAAAGAATAGTTGCTTATCATGAAATAGGTCATGCTCTTGTAGCAGCTAATCAGTCTGGTTCTGCACCAGTACAAAAAATTACTATTGTTCCAAGAACATCTGGAGCTCTTGGTTATACTATGCAAGTTGAAGAAGAGGAAAAATCACTTTATAGTAAAACAGATGCTTATCAAAAACTCGAAGTTCTTTGTGGTGGTAGAGCAGCGGAAGAAATTGTATTTAATATAGTAACTACAGGTGCATCTAATGATATAGAAAGAGCAACTGAAATTGCTAGAAATATGGTTACTCGCTATGGCATGTCAGAAACATTTGGGATGATGGCTTTACAGACAAGCGGAAACAGTTATCTTGGAGATTCAGGCAGAATGACTTGTTCTTCTGAAACAGCGCGTTTAGTGGATGAAGAAGTAAGAAACATTATAGCTAAAGCTCATAGCAATGCGAAGAAAGTTCTTGAAGATAATAGAGATAAGATGGATGAACTTGCAGAATACTTAATTGATAAAGAAACTATTACTGGTCAGGAATTTATGAGAATTCTTGAAAACTAAGTGATAAGGGTTTTAGTTAAATCCTATTAAGCAAAAAAAAGGATGTTTAGACATCCTTTTGACTTTTTTAGCATCTTCCAGTTTCTTTTAACCAAGCAATGGTGTCTTTAAGTGTATTTTCCAGTGGTCGAGGTTTATAACCAAATGCTTCACTGGCAGCCTTGCTACTGAATTGACCATTAGAATCAAGAACTGAAACCGCATATGGAGTAATAGAAAGTGGTTTCTTTTTGTACAAGCACCATTTTTCGTTAAAGTAAGCAAATATTTTAGCAAAAATTAGCGGAAGATATGTCACTTTGTATTTTAAGTTGAAGAGTTTCTTGATTATTTCTAAAATGTCTTTTACAGTTGCATAGTGTCCTGAAAGTATATAACCTTTACCTGGCAAGCCTTTTTCTGAACAAGCGATTATACCACTGGCAACATCACGCACATCGACAAAATCATATCCTCCAGTTACTGCTATTGGAAGTTTTCCAGCCATAAATGATAGTAACACATCAGTAACACTGCCTTGCCCTTTATCACCAGGACCAATTATTCCAGAAGGGAAGACAACACTAGTGTTTAGTCCTTGTTTGGCTGCTTCTAAAACTAGAGCAGTTGCCATAGCTTTACTTTTAGCATAATCACCTTCAACCAATTCTGGCAAAAACTGCGCTTCTTCAGTAATTACAATACCTTTGGGCTTTTCAGGTATTGAATGGACTGAACTGATATATACCAGCTTTCCAACATTATGATTCAAACAACATTTTATGATGTTTTTTGTACCACCAACATTGACTTTATAAATCCTGTCATAATTTTTAGAAGCTACTGAAATGATACCAGCACAATGGATGACACATGTTTGTTTATTTGCTTGGGCAAAGAAAGGTTCTAAAGAATCTTTGTCACAAACATTACCATAAACAATTTCAACTTCCTTAGGAAGCTCTTTTACTAAAGGATCATTATTCATAACTAAAGCAGATATTTTAGCATTCTTTTCTAAAAGTTGTTCTATTATAGTTTGACCAAGATATCCTGTTGCACCTGTTAAAAGATATTGTTGAAACATCAAATCACCTCCAAAATAAAACGACAAGTGTTGATTACCTTTTCTAATTTCAGTATAACAAAAAAAGTAATCACAACCAACAAATTTTCGACATATAAAAGACAAACAACAAAAAACGGTATAGTCTTTAAACGATACCGCTTTTTAAATGTTTTCTTCATTCAGAGGCCATTAACCTTTAATTTTTAAGGGGGATCAATATTTTTCTAAAAATAGAAAGGAGAATAATATTGTTGCAAGCTCTATCCTTCTTGCAAGGATATAATAGCAAATATGTGTATTTAAATTATGTTTTGTTTATGTGAAATAATGTGAATGAATTAAATATATGGTAAAATTAAAATGGTGATAAAAAATGAATGTTTATGACTGGGATAAGACCATATATCCTAAGGATAGTACAACTCAATTCTATCTATATAACATAAAAAAAGACTTGACTTTATTAAGGTTTCTACCTAAACAATTATTAGGTTTTTCCTTGTGGGGATTAAAGCTTATTGATAAAACAGAAATGAAAAGATATTTTTACAGTTATTTAAAAGGTGTGAAAAACATTGATGATAAATTAGAAAATTTTTGGGATGAAAAAATTGCTGATATCAATAGTTGGTATAAAGATCTTCAAAAAGAGGATGATGTAATTGTTAGTGCTTCAGCTTACTTTATGGTAGAACCAGCCTGCAGAAGATTGAACATCAACCATTTAATTGCTTCAGAAGTTGATAGATATAGTGGGGAAGTATTATCTAAAAATTGTAGTGAAGAAGAAAAACTAAACAGATTTATTCAAGCAGGATATAAAACAGAAGAAATAGAGAACTTTTATTCTGATTCAAATAACGATGTCTATTTAGCTAGAGAAGCTAAAAAAGCTTATAAAGTTAAAAATGGAAAAATTGAAGATTGGAATATTAAGGATGAATAATAAAGATTAGATAATATTTTAAGGGGGTAGTTTATGATAATAGAAAAAATAAAAGCCCATAAAGATTATGTTAAAATTGAAGTAGCTAATGAAGACTTAAAAACTACTTTTAAGATTGGTTTAGATGATTATTTATCTTTGAATTATAAAGTTAATCAAGAATTAAAGGATGAAGAAATCTCAAAGTTAGAAAAATTACACTTAATAGCTTTTAGTTATAATAAGTGTTTACGAAGATTGGAAAGCAGTGATCGTAGTGTTAAGGAAATTAGAGAATTGCTATATCCTATTAAAGAATTAACTAAGAAAGACAAAAATGAAATTATTGAAAAGTTAAAAGCTGCAGGGTTTTTATCTGATGAAGCTGTAGTGGAAACCCAGTTTTATGTTGATTCAATTAAACAGATTGGTAAAAATAAAACGATTCAAACTTTAAGAAAAAGAGGAATTGATAAAGAGATAATTGAAAAATATAGTGAAAAGATTGACGATAAACAGCAATTTGAAATGGCTGTTATAAAAGCGGAAAGAATTCTGGCAACGATTAGAAACAAATCTTTTAATCAGACAATAAATATTTTAAAAGAAAGATTAATGAGAGATGGTTTTGAAAATGTTAACGAAGTAGTTTTAGCCTTAGATTTACAAAAAGATGAACAAAATGAGTATGAAAGTGTTAAAATTGCTTATGATAAAGCATTAAGAAGGTATAAAAATAAATATAGTGGTAAAAAGCTGTATTATAATATATATAGATATCTTTTAACTAAAGGTTTTGATAGTAGTTTAATTAAAGAGATAATATCTTTAGAAAGTGAGGAATTAGATTATGAAGATTAGTGAATTTACAAGTCCTTTAAGCATAAATACTCCTTTGTTAATTGCTCAGGTAAAAGAAGGAGTGACAAATACTGGTTCACCATATCTTTCAATTAATTTTAGAGATAATTCTGGAGAGATTGAAGGGAAATTATGGGATGTAAAAGAAAAACAGTCAGCAATTATTAAACCAGGAAAAGTTATGAATGTTCGTGGTGATGTAATTACCTATCGCAATGCTTTACAACTCAAAGTTTTAGAGTGCAGTGAAATAGAAGGTGAGGTTGACATGCAGGATTTTGTTTTTACTGGTCCATATACTACCGAAACTTTAAAGAAAAACATTAATGAGTATATTAAAACAATTCAAAATCAAGATATTTTTAGAATTGTTTCAGATATTTATCGCACTTATGAAAAAGAAATTTATTCTTCAGCAGCTGCGGTAAGAAATCATCACGAGTATTATGGTGGTTTAGCAACTCACATTTATGGCATGTTAAAATTAGCGGATATGATTTGTACTAACTATCCATATTTAAATAGAGATTTATTGATTGCTGGTGTTTTACTTCATGATATTGGTAAGGTAATTGAGTTATCAAGTACGCCTTTAACAGAATATACATTGGAAGGAAAATTGCTAGGACATGTTTCAATTTCCCAAACTATTGTTAAAGATAGCGCAGACAAATTACAAATTGATTCAGAAGAAGTTATTCTGCTAAGACATATGGTTTTATCTCATCATGGAGAGTATGAATATGGTTCACCAGTTTTACCATTAATAATTGAAGCTGAGGCGTTAAACTTTATTGATAACTTTGATGCAAAAATGGTGATGATTGAAAAAGAATTGAGAAGTGTTGCTGATGAAGAATTTACCATGAGAAGTTTTGCTTTAGATAACAGATCATTTTATAAACACAATATTAAATAATTATGAAAGTATTCAAGAGAAATCAAATCAAAGATATTATTAATGAAGAAATTAAAATGAATCGTTACAGTTATGATGATTTGATTTTTTCTAGTGCTATCAGTTTAAGTAATGTGATATTAAAGCAAAACATTAAGGAAGTTTTGATTATCAGTGGAAATAACCATAATGGGGATATTGGCATTGCTTTAGCTAGTGCTTTAATAAAAGAAACAAGTATAAAACCAATATTAGCTCATTTTAACTTATCAAGCAGAAGGCTTTCTGAAATATTAGATGAAAAAATAGAAGTAATTGATGATGTAAGAAGGTTGGTTGAAATAATAGAAGCAAACATTTACATTGTTGACTGTATGTTTGGCTATGATTTAAATGA
Source organism: Erysipelotrichia bacterium (assembly GCA_012800355.1). Classification (GTDB taxonomy): domain Bacteria; phylum Bacillota_I; class Bacilli_A; order Erysipelotrichales; family Erysipelotrichaceae; genus UBA1783. Next base: position 16,613 of record JAAZJL010000054.1, read on the forward strand.
AAATATCTATTATCCTTTTAACTATTTAATTGATAAAATCAATGGTTCTAATTGTTATGTGTTAAGTTGTGATGTTCCTTCAGGAATCAATAGTGATAATGGTTGTGTGGATTACGCAACTATCAAAGCTGATGAAACAGTTGTTTTACAATTAATTAAACCAGGTTATTATCTGTATCCTGCAAGCAGTTATACAGGCAAATTGTTTATTGATAATATTGGTATTTCTCATCAGATAATTAATGATACAACCACAGATATTTTTGTTAATTATTTACGTGAAATAAAAGAGATGATACCTCAAAGGGTAAAACATTCTCATAAGATGAATTATGGCAAAGTTTTACTAATTGCTGGTAGCGAAGGTAAAATTGGAGCTTCACTATTATGTGGTTCATCCATTATGAAAACAGGTGCAGGATATTTAACGGTTTTATCATATCCAGAAGTAACCCAAGTTTTTAATAATAAATTAGTTGAAGCTCTAACTGAAACATTTGATATCTATAACATCAGATATCAGATGGAAAACAATTTTGACTTTAGTAGATATTCTTTAATTGTTATTGGTCCTGGATTAGGAGTCAATTCCACAACCGAGTATTTAGTTAGAAGAGTATTGGAAACTGATTTGCCAGTTGTTATTGATGCTGATGGTCTTAACTATTTAAAAAACAATTTAGATTTATTGAAAAGGGAAGCCTTAACTGTAATTACTCCTCATTTAGGCGAGTTCAAAAGAACCTTTGTTTATAACCGAGAGATTATTATTGATGATTTACAAAGATATACAAAAAGTTTTTCTAACTTAGCTATTGTTTTAAAAGGAGAACACACACTTATAGCTTACAGAGGTGAAGTGACTATTAATACCACTGGTAACAATGCTTTAGCTAAAGCGGGTTCGGGAGATGTTTTATGTGGTATAATCTCTGGATTTTTAGCCCAAAAATGTGATATTGAATCAATTGTTGCAGCAGTATATATTCATTCACTAGCTGCTGATTATTGGTGTATCAATAATTCACAATATTCACTTTTAGCTACTGATTTATTAGCAATGATTGACAGAATCTTAAAACAATTGACAAACCATTAGGTTTGTTTTCTTTTTCGACACTATGATTAAGATTTCAAAAATGTTAAAATACAACTATGAGAATTGTAACATCAGTATTTGAAAAGAAGTCTTTATTGACTTTAAAAAAATTAAATGTGACTCATATCTTAGTTAATGAGTTGAAGTTTTCTAGTGCAATTAAAGGCTTTGATTTAGACCAGTTAAAAGATATCACCAACAAGGCACATCAATTACAATTAAAGGTAATTGTTAAGGCAGATAGATTGTTTAATCAATCTGAACTTAATGAGTTGCTTATATTTTTGAAATATCTAGAAGAAATTGAAATTGATGAAGTTCTTTTCTCTGATTTGACTATTAAGATGCTAATAGACAAGCATAATCTAAAACTAAAAACGATTTATGCTCCTGAAACACTGTTGACCAACAAATATGATGTCCAGCAATTACAAATAGATGGTTTTGATAGTTGTGTTATTTCTAAAGACATTCCTTTAGGAGATATGTTTGAAATTGCCAGTAGTAATAAAGATTATTGTTATCTAAGAGTGCATGGACCAATATTAATCAGTTATGGCTTAAGAAGATTTGTTTCTGTTTATCTAAATGAACCTAAAGAATATACAGAAAATTATTATCTAAGAGAAGAGCATCGAGAAACCTTGCTTCCAATTGTTGAAAAAGAAACAGGAACTTGGATTTATGGAGATACCTTACAATCAATTAGTGAAATTAAGACAATTTTGAAACAACCATTAAAGGGAATTGTTTTTGATAACATGTTGTATGATGATGAATATACTATTGAGGTGGTAAAGATATATAAAGATGTTTTAGATAAGAAAGTTGATTGTAAAAAAGCAATAGAAAAATTGTATTTATTGGATGAGAAAATAAATTATACTGATATTTCTGAAATAAAGAAAACAGCTTTAGATAAGGAGTAATATGAAAGTTGAATTGTTAGCTCCTGCTGGAGATTTAGAAAGACTAAAAGTAGCAATAGAATATGGTGCTGATGCTGTATATATTGGTGGCAAGCAGTTTTCTTTGCGTGCTAGAGCTTCTAATTTTTCTTTAGAAGATATTAAGGAAGCAGTAGATTATGCTCATCAAAGAAATAGAAAAGTTTTTGTCACAGTGAATATGATTCCTCATAATTCCGATTTTGAAGGATTACAACAGTATTTAAAACAATTAGACGAAATTAATGTTGATGCTATTATTTGTGCCAGTGCAGCGATTTTAACGATGGTCAAAAACTTAAACTTAAAAATGGAAGTACACATTTCAACTCAGCAAACTACAACTAATAGTGTTGCTATTTCTTATTGGCAAAAGAAAAAAGCTGATAGGATAGTACTGGCAAGAGAAGTGACTTATAAAAATTTAAAAGAAATTATGAAAGAGACAACTTTACCCATAGAAGTATTTATTCATGGTGGCATGTGCGCAAATTTCTCAGGAAGATGTGTTATTTCTAATATGTTAACTAATAGGGACGCCAATAGGGGTGGATGTGCTCAGTCTTGTCGTTGGAGCTATCATTTATACCACAATGATAACTGTCTAGATAAAGAAGATAAACTTTTATCAATGGGTAGCAAAGATATGTGTGCCTATGATTATTTAGAAAGACTGTTAGATATTGGTGTGTCATCTCTTAAAATAGAAGGTCGAATGAAAACAGCTTATTATATCGCAACAGTTGTCAAGGCTTATCGTCTTTTAATTGATGATTATTACCAAAATGGCAAAATTAGCCAAGAAAAGTTAAAAGAAGCAGAAATACTATTTAAAAGAGGTTCCAACCGAGAAGCTTTTAGTGGTTTTTATCCAGGTATTCCAGATGTTTCTGGGCAGATTTATAATAACGATGTTCAAGCCAATCAATCATATTTAGCTAATGTTATTGATTACAGTGATGGTGTTGCTACCATTGAAGTAAGAAATTATTTTAAATTAAATGATACTTTAAGGATATTTAATCCACAAGGTGAAGATGTTTATTTTGAAGTTACTTCACTAGTTGATCTAGATGGTGAAACAGTTGAGATAGCTAATAAACCAATGCAAGTATTAAAGATGAAAGTTCCAGTAGAAGTTAATACGTTTACTTTTATCACAAAAAGCGAGGTTTAAAAATGGGATTTATTGAAGGAAGTATTGCGTTAAAAGCAGTAATTAATAGTAAATATCGTACAGTCAACAAAATCTACATCAACAAAGAAAAAACAGGTAGTGATGTAGCATTTATTATTAATCAAGCTCAAAAAAAGAAGATAGAAGTTGAAAAGGTTGATAAAGAAATAATTAATCAGTTAGCCAAAGGAAAAATCCACGGTGGTTTGATTGCTGAAGTTAGTGAAAGAAAAACTCAGTCAATTGTTTCACTTTTAAAAAAGGATAAACCATTTATCGTACTGTTGGAAGGTGTGGAAGATAGTTTTAATTTAGGCTATATCTTTAGAACTTTATATGCTTTTGGTTGTGATGGTATTATCTTAAAAGAGCGTTATATTGATTATGATGATAGCACCATTATTAAAAGCAGTGCTGGAGCAAGCGAGTTATTGCCAATAGTATATAGTGACGATTTAGCTAGTAGTATTGCAACGTTGAAAAACAACGGAATTACCATCATCAGTGCTTATCGAGGCAAAAATCCAGTCAATCTATATGATTACGATTTTTCAAATAAAGGACTACTAGTGTGTATTGGCGGACCGTTAAGAGGACTATCAACTGTGGTATTAGACAATAGCGATAGTTTTATCTATATTCCATACAGTAATGATTTTAAAAATGCTTTAAATGCTGCTAGTGCAACTAGTGTTATAGCCTCAGAAGTATATCGCCAAAATAGGTAGAAAACATTTTCGATTAAATCTAATTTATGCATATAAGTAGTTAGATATGTTATTATAAGTAAGCAATAATACTAAATATTTTGAAAGTAGTTTATAAAGTTATGAAGGGAATAAAAAAAGCAATTTATAGTTTAATATTTACCAACGATAAAGCTGAAAAGATTATCACTTTTTGTGTTTACTTTTTATTATGTATTGGAATATTATTTACTACTAGTGCAGCAATGAATTCTAAAACAACCATCTTTACTACATTAAGACATTTTTTTAAGCAGTTTATAGTTATTTTTATCGGAATAATTGTTTATCATATTGCATCAAATGTTTATTCAGCAGAAAGAATATCAAAGGCGAAGTATTTTTTGATTTTTATTGAAGTTATCTTATTGATGACAGCCTATTTTTATTGCTATGTTAATGGGCCTATTAATGGAAGCTATTCATGGATAGATTTAAAACCTCTTGGTATACCATATACAATTCAACCTTCTGAGTTTGCAAAAGTAGTTATGATTTTGTTAATATCATCATTTTTTAGTGACAAAAGATTTAAGGGGCAGCACTGGTTTGATGTGGTTTTTTGGCCACTGACTGCTTTTGTTACTTATTGTGTTATCATTGCTTTTTTACAAAAAGACTTAGGTACAGCGATGATATTAGTACTTATAACTTTGATGACTTTATTAATTCCTAAGTGCGACAAAATCAGGGGTTTTCAGTGGTTAGCTTTTTTTGCCTTGTTTTTTATCGGTTTTGCTTATTGGTTCTTTTTGACTCAACCAGCTGGTCAAGAATTATTAATGAAAATTTCTCCTACTTCAGCAGCTAGATTTTCAGCTGTTTTAAATCCTGAATATCATGATGATGCTACTAGAGAAATATTCTATTCATTACTGGGAATTTCAAGAGGGAAACTATTAGGAGTTGGATTTGGTAATTCTGTTCAGAAGTTTGGTTATTTAGTAAGTAGTGATGCTGACTATATTTTTGCAGTTATAGTCGAAGAATTAGGAATAGTTGGGATCTTATTGGTATTTATTCCTTATACTATTTTGTTTTACTCTTTATTATATTATGCAAAAAGAGTCAAAAAAGACTCAGGAAGAGTCATTTTGATGGGAACAATTTTCTATCTGTTTCTGCACTTTTTGTTTAATGTTGGTGGAGTAAGTGGACTTTTACCACTAACTGGTGTGCCTTTACTTTTAATTTCAAGGGGAGGTTCAGCTCTAATATCAATATTATTTTTACTGGGTTTGTGTCAAGGAGTAATCGCTTCTGAACGAATACCCGTAAAAAAAGAGGTATCTCAATGAGAATAGTGGCTGGAAAACATCGTTCAAGAATCTTACAAACTTTAAAAGGAAATGACACCAGGCCTACCTCAGATAAAGTCAAAGAAGCTGTTTTTTCCAGAATTGGTCCTTACTTTGAAACTGGAATAATCCTAGACTTATTTTCAGGCAGTGGTAACATCGCTTTAGAAGCCATTTCAAGAGGTTTTGAAAAAGCGATAATGGTTGATAAATCTAATAAGGCAATCAGTGTGATTAAAACTAATGTTGCTTTACTAAAAGAAGAAGATAACTGCGAAATATGGCCATTTGATTATAAAAAAGCTTTAAGTATTTGCCAACAAAAACAATTAAAGTTTGATTTGATTTATTTAGATCCACCATATCAACTCGAATTAATAAATGAATTACTTACAAAAATTGTTGAATATGATTTGCTAAAAGATAACGGAATTATCATTAGTGAAAGTTTAAATAAAGAAGAAATACAAATTAACAAACCTTACTTTATTGATAAACAAGTAAGTTATGGAACAATAAAAGTAACATATATAAGAAAGGATTAACCTATGATAGCATTATACCCAGGGTCATTTGATCCAATTACTTATGGACATTTAGATATTATTTTAAGAGCAGCCAAACTTTGTGAAAAAGTAATAATTGTTATTATGTCAAATGATGAAAAAGATGGAACTTTTTCTTATGAAGAAAGAAAAAAGATGATTGAACAATGTATTTCATCTTTAGAAAATGTTGAAGTTCATATTGGTTCAGGTTTAACAATTGATTATGCTTTAAAAGTAAATGCTAATGTTTTAATTAGAGGAGTAAGAGCGGTTTCTGATTATGAATATGAAATGCAACTGGCTACAACTAATATGGCTTTAAACAGCGATATTGAAACATTGTTTTTGATGGCAAAGCCAGAGTATTCTTTCCTTTCAAGTTCAGCAGCTAAAGCTATTGCAAAAAATGGTGGCGATTTATCTTATTTTGTACCTGATAATGTAGCAAAAAAATTGTATAAAAAGTATAGACAAGGCTAATTTTCTTTTATTATTTGAATAATAGTTTTAATGTGGTAAAATTATATCGTAGGATTGCTTTATGAAAAAATTTGAACCAAAAAAGAAGAAGGTAGATTTAATATTTATATTAATAACAGTTATTGCCATCATTGCGATGGCTCTTTTGTCTGTGTTTTTTCAAAAACCAGAATTTGATGATAAGGTAATAATTTCCGAATTACCTGAGACTTCACAAGAAGTTTTTGGCAAGTTAGTCATTAGTGAAGTAATGTCTAATAACGGTGGAATATATACTAATAGCAATAATGAAGTAACTGATTATGTAGAATTATATAATGGCACAGATAAAGCAATCGACTTAACTGGTTATGGATTAAGTGATAGAAAAGATAGGGTTAAATGGGTATTTGGTGAGGTTATTATTGAACCTGATTCATATTTAGTTGTGGCTTTAACAGGGAAAGATGAAGAAGGATTAAATGCTAACTTTAAATTAAGAGCAGCTGGTAAAGAATATCTAATTTTAGTAAATAAAGGTGGAAAAGTTGTTGATGCGGTAGAAACAGTTTCATTAGCTAAAAATCAAACAATGAATAGAAAAGCTGATGGGACTTGGTTTGTCGCCAATTACGGAACTCCAAATCACGAAAATTCAATGCAAGGATTAAATGCTTATTTAGCATCAATAATGAGTGAAGAAACAAGTGCAATAGTTGTTAATGAAGTGTTAGTGAAAAACAATGGAAACTTTATTAATGAGTATGAAAGAATGGATGGATTTATTGAACTAATCAATATATCAGATCAACCAGTAAGTTTAAAAGATTATAATTTGGGTAACGATATATATAGTCCGTTCAGATATAGATTTGAAGATATCATTTTACAACCTAATGAATTATATGTTTTATATACAGGTGATAGCACCTTATTGGGCACTGACTATTTAGGTTTTACTTTTAAAAATAAAAATGGAAACATTGTATTGAGTAAAAATGGTAAGATTGTCCAAAACTTAGAATATAAAAATTTAGCTAATGGTTATGCTTTAACAAGAATTGATGATTTTTATGTTCATCGTCCAACAGTATCTTTTAATCAGCCTAATAGTAGCGCAGGAATTGAAGAGTTTCAAAACAAATATTTAAAAGCTAATGAAGGATTGATTATTAATGAAGCGATGAATAAAAATAAAGATTATTTAGCTCAAAATGGTTATCAGTTTTACGATTGGCTTGAGCTTTTCAATAATTCTGATAGTGACATTTTATTAAGTGACTATTATTTAAGTACTAACAGCAACCAATTACAAACATACAGATTACCAGAAGTAATATTAAAGCCTAAGCAATATTACATTATTATGTGTAGTGGAGAAATTTCGTTATCTAATAGTAAGTATTATCATAGTAATTTTAAGTTGTCAGATATCGAAGGAATTTTCTTATCAAAGGGTAATAAGGTAGTCGATTGTATGTTTATAGCGGAAGTTCCATATGGATATAGTTATGGAAGAAGTGGAACATCGGGTTACTATTATCTGGCAAATCCAACTCCTGGTAAAGATAATGGCAGTGGAATTAGGTCAATATCCGTTTCACCTGTTGTCTTAACTGAAGCAGGAGTCTATAATGACATTTCTTCATTAGATGTGGTTTTAAAGGGAGATGGAGTAATTTATTATACAACTGATGGTAGTGAACCTACTACTTCAAGTAGAACATACAAGGAACCAATTTCGTTAAAAAAAACCACAGTGTTGAAGTTTAAATCTTTTAATAAGGGGCAGATGCCTTCTACTACAGTTACTTCAAGTTATGTTATTAATGAAAATCATACTCTTCCGGTGATGGTTGTATCAATGGATGAGAATGATTTTAAATATATGAATCGCAATAGTTGGGTCGTAGATTTGCAATTGCAATGTTATGTTGAATTTTATGAAGGTGATTCTGGTTTTTCAATACCTTGTTCAATTGCTTGTTTTGGTGGTAACAGCAGAGGTATGCCAAAAAAGAGTTACGCATTAAGATTTGATAGTAAATTTGGTTCAACAGAATTAAATTATAATTTATTTGAAAATAGAGAAAGTGTCGTATTTGATGCCATCGTATTAAGGACTGGTTCCAATGACTGGATGAGGACGATTTTTAGAGATGTTTTATCAACTAGTATTATGGATGAATATCTTGATGCTCAAGCTTATAAGCCATGTATTTTATATATTAATGGTAATTATTGGGGTATTTACAATATCAGAGAAAAAGTTAATGCTAAATTTATTGCTGGACACTATAATGTTGATCCTAAAACAGTGAGTATTGTAAGTGTGTATTTATATCGTGAGACTGGAACCGAAAACATCCGTTATTTATTCAATTGGGTTAATAATAACAATTTAGCCAAAAAAGAGAATTACGATTATATTTGTTCAAAGATCGATGTTGTAAATTTTGCTGATTTTTGGATTGCTCAGATGTTTTGTGTCAATCCTGATGTTTCCAATATTCGTTATTTCTCTTCTCCTGAAATTGATGGTGGAAAATGGAAATATATCTATTATGATTTGGACAATGGTTTTAGATATACAGATATAAATTATTATACTAGATATCTCTGTAATCCAAACGGTATGAAAGGTTGGATTGATTATACTTTTAACAATGCTTTGCCAAGACACTTATTTAAAAATAGTGAATTTAGAAAATTATGGTTTGAAAGACTAGCTTATCATTTAAATAATGCACTAAGTAAGGAAAATGTAAGAGCTAACTATGAACATATAAAAAGTTTATATGCAGATGATATTGCTAGAGATAGAAAACGATGGGGAAATTATCATGATTCTATTGTTAGAGATGAATATCCAAGTATGAATTTATATAATTATCACCTCAAAGTTATTGAAAACTTTATTGAGGTTAGAGGAAAAATTATCTTAAGACAAACAAAAAATTACTTCGGATTATCAGAAAAACAAATGAAGGAGTTGTTTGGTGACTTATGGTAGAATATCGTTATGAATTAAAGTATGTAATTTCTAAGCCCATAGCTGAAATGTTAAAAAAACAACTATCAGCAGTAATGAAGTTAGATAGACATTCAATTAGTGATAAGTATTCATATGATGTCAGATCTTTGTATTTTGATGATGTCTACTCAACATCTTTAGATGAAAAAAGAGATGGTGTTCAATTTCGCAGTAAATATAGAATAAGAATTTATAATAATTCAAGTGAACACATAAAACTTGAGTGCAAACATAAAGATCTTGATATGACCTATAAAGAGGAAGTTGAACTGCCATTGCAGGCAGCTACGGCAATTTGTGAAGGAAGATATTATCAAATTATTACTAAAAATAATTTTTTAAATAAATTTTTAGCCAATGCCCAAATTAGACAATTAAAACCTTCGGTAATTGTGGATTATCGAAGAACTGCTTACACTCATCCAGTAAGTAAAACTAGAGTAACTTTTGATGAATATATAAGAAGTGGTAAATATAATTGTGATCTGTTTGATGAAAAAACTGAAACAGTACCAATCACAAAACCTGATGAAATAGTATTAGAAGTAAAGTGTAATGATTTTATTCCAGAACACATAACAGCCATACTGAATTCAGTTCCTAAATTAAGACAAGCAATATCCAAATTCGCTTATTGTCGAATGGTAAAATAGAAGGAGATTAAATTATGAGTATTCTTGATGCGATAAAAAAAGGTGTATTAGAACAGTTTAATAGTAGTGTAACTATTGAAATGATTTTGATTTCGGTGGCAATTGCCTTTGCCATTTCGTTATTTATTGTGTTTATTTATAAAAAGACTTTTTCAGGAGTTGTTTATAATAAATCAACAGTATTAACAATAGTTATTATTTCGATGGTTACTGCAATGGTAATTAGAACAATTAATTCAAACTTATCTTTATCTTTAGGTATGGTTGGTGCACTATCAATTGTTCGTTTTAGAACCGCTATTAAAGAGCCTGTGGATACTGCTTTCCTTTTCTGGGCAATTACAGCAGGTATCATGACAGGAGCAGGACTATATGTTATTTCAGTTGTTGGATCACTTTTCCTAGGTATTCTTTACTATGTAATATATTTAGTAGATGTCAAAGCAAAATCGCAATATTTGTTAGTTATTGCTTATAGGGAAGATGGTACTGGTGCAGTTGAAAATATTATTAAATCAATTAGTAAAAAGAAACTAAAAAGCAAATCATTAAGTGGAAACTTAATGGAACTTACTTATGAAGTTGAGTATAACTCTACTATTGATGAAGTAATGAGGCAACTTCAAAAAACTGAAGGTGTTAGAAATGTTAACTTGGTAACATATACCAATGAATACGGATTATAAAAGCTGTCTAAAACAGCTTTTTTATATTTGTTTAAATGGACTGTAAATAATTACATATTGATAAAAATCACGCATAAATGATTTAATTTATATATTTAATGTAATATTTAACAATTATTTAACAATATTTATCGGTTTACCATTTAAATAAGCTGTTAGATTGTTTTTGACAATAACAGCTCTTTTTTCTAGGGCTTCATAACTACTAAAGCCAATATGTGGAGTAGTTAGGCAGTTTTTACAGTTTAATAAAGGATGGTTTAAATCTATTGGTGGCTCCTTTTCATAGACATCAATACCAGCTGCTTTTATTTTTCCATCATTTAGGGCTTTAGCTAAATCTTCACTATTAACAATAGGCCCTCTAGCAGTATTGATAAGGATTGAATTTTTTCTCATTAAAGCTATTTTTTCTTTATTAATTAAATTAATGGTCTCTTCATTTTGGGCTAAATGAATAGAAATAATATCACAAGTTTGTAGTAATTCGTCTAATTCTAAGTATTTAAAATCTTTACTACGACTGTTTTTAGAATAGTAATAAACATCACAATCAAAAGCTTTGGCAATGGTAGCTACTTTCTTTCCAATAGTACCAAGTCCAATAACCCCGAATTTTTTATTAGCCATTTCATTTGATGATAAAATTGCTTTTGCTTCATTTCTAATTGCCAGGTTATGTTCGTTAATATGACGATAAATATTGATAATAAGTCCAAATACTAATTCAGCAACAGCGTTTGTTGAATAACCAGCACAGTTAGAAACTAAAATATTATTATGGTTACAATAATCCATATCAATATGATTGAAACCAGTAAAAGCAACACAGATATATTTTAGATTAGGACATTTTTCCAATACATTTTTAGACAACTTGATATTGGTTAGAACAATAATATCAGCATCCTTACACCTTTCAATTAGAGTTTCTTCATCTTCTTTTTTATTTGGAAAAATGACAACTTCATGTTCTTTTGAGATTTCGGTAAGTAAATCTAATAATTTTTCTTGTTTAACACCTAAAGGTTCAATAATTGAAATTTTCATAGTCAGTACCTCTTTGTTTATTCTAACAAATAAATGCACATTGATGTGCATTTATTTTGATAATAATAAGGAGTCATTATCTAAAGTTCCATTAGATAATTCATTGAATTTTTTAATTAAATCTTCTTTTGTTAAAGAAGCTTTTTCTTTACCTTTAACATCCAAAATGATAACACCATCATTCATCATAATCAAGCGATTGCCATGATCAATAGCATCCTGCATATTGTGAGTAATCATTAAGGTTGTTAGATTGTTTTCGTTGACTAGTTGATCAGTTAAATCTAATACTTTTGTAGCTGTGGAAGGGTC
>JAAZJL010000006.1 GCA_012800355.1 Erysipelotrichia bacterium
AGTTGATACCCATTTAGATTGTTTTTCTATCAATGATTGGAAAATAGTTGAAAAAGTTGATTATGATAAATTTGTATACTGTTTATTAGAAAGGAAAGAAGATGGAACTAATTGATAAAACTGCCTTGTATAAAATTAGTTATGGCTTATATGTTTTAACTACAAATGATGGCAAAAAGGATAATGGAATGATTTGTAATACGGTAATGCAAGTTACTTCTAATCCATTAACCGTTGTTGTCGGGATAAATAAATCTAACTATAGTTGTGAAACAGTTTTAAGAACTAAAAAGATGAATATAGTTACTTTATCTGAAAAATGCGATTTTTCTATTTTTGAAAGATTTGGCTTTGCTTCTGGTAAAGATAAAGATAAGTTTGAAGGTTTGCCTTACTGGAAAAGTCAAAATGATTTACCAGTGTTGATTGATATTACTAATAGTTTTATTTCTTTAAAAGTAAAAGAAGCAATTGATTTAGTCACACATTACTTGTTTGTTTGTGATGTTACCGAAGCTAAAGTCATTAATGATGATAATTCAATGACTTACGACTATTATCATAAATATGTTAAAAGAAAAGTAGATACAACTAAAAAAGGGTATGTTTGCACTATATGTGGGTATATTTACGAAGGGGAACCATTGCCCGAAGATTTTATTTGTCCAATTTGTAAACATCCAGCAAGTGTATTTGTTAAATTATAAAAACCAGGATTTAAATTCTGGTTTTCTTTAACTTTATATAAATTATTATAAAAGTTATCAAATATTACATAATAATTACTATCATAATCCAGAAAATGAATTTCATGACAATTCATATGGTTGTTGTATTAGTATTCCTCGTATTTTAAACATGTTGTTTTTATGGTAAAATTGACTAGCAAAAGGTGTGGTAAAGATGAGAAAATTTGATACAAAAGTTCAATACATTAAATACAGAGTTTTAAAAGAAGTTGCTTCTTTAGCTTGGCAAGATAAATTGTTGGAAAATATTTTAAATATTCCTTCAACAATTGTGCCAGGTAAAATACCAACGATGCGCTGTTGTGTTTATAAAGAAAGAGCTATCTTAGCACAGCGTGTAAAGATTGCGATGGGTGGAGACAAAAATAATTCAAACACCATTGAAATTATTGATATTGCCTGTGATGAATGTCCTGATGCAGGTTATGTTGTTACTGAAACTTGTCGAGGATGTCTAGCTCATCGTTGTGAAGATGTTTGTAAGGTAGGAGCTATTACTTTTGATGCTAATCATGTAGCCCACATTGATAAATCAAAATGTGTTGAGTGTGGAATGTGCGCTAAGGTATGTCCATATTTTGCTATCATTAATAGAGTAAGACCATGTCAAGCGGCTTGTAAAGTAAAGGCAATTTATTTTAATGAAGAAAATGCTGCTAAAATAGATGAAAACAAATGTATTCAGTGTGGTGCTTGTGTTTATCAATGCCCATTTGGTGCTATTGATGATAAATCTTTTATTTTAGATGTAATTGATTTTATAAAAAATAAAAAAGAAGATAGAAAAGTAATCGCGATGATTGCCCCATCAATTGCTTCGCAGTTTTCTAATATAAAGCTTACACAGGTTGTTACAGGTTTAAATAAGTTAGGCTTTGATATGGTAATAGAAACAGCACTAGGAGCTGATATGGTAGCTGAAAGTGAGTCTAAAGAGCTAATTAAGAAGGGTTTTTTACTTTCAAGTTGTTGCCCTGGCTTTGTTAGTTATGTTAAAATGAATTTTCCTGAACTAGAGCATCACTTATCTCATAACCTTTCACCTATGGCTCATTTAGGAAAAAAACTTAAGGAAAAAAATCCTAAAGATAAGATAGTCTTTATTGGTCCTTGTACTGCTAAAAAGCAAGAAGCTTTGAAAAATGAAGTTAAGGACTATATCGATAGTGTTATTACTTTTGAAGAGTTACAAGCATTATTTGATTCAAAAAATATTGATATCACCAACTTAGAAGAAACTAAAATAAACGATGCTTCTTATTATGGCAGAGTATTTGCTAGAAGTGGAGGACTTACTGAAGCAATGGCTCAAGGAATAAAAGAACATAATAGTGATTTTGAGTTAAAACCAGTAATTTGTGATGGCGTTGATGCTTGTAAAATAGCGCTAATAAAGAAAAAAAATAATTTATTAGATGGTAATTTTATTGAAGGAATGGCTTGTGAAGATGGTTGTATTGGTGGTGCAGGTTGTTTAACTCACGCAGCTAGAAATAAAGTTGCTATTGATAAATATGGAAAAGATTCACCATATAAAACGATAACTGAATCACTGAATAAATAGATTGGATGGTAATATAATGAAAAAATTATTTGTATTTATGATTGATGCACTTTGTGCAAGTGATATTGAAAAGATGAAAGAAATGCCAAATTTTTCTAAGATTATTAATGATGGTTCATATGTTGCATCAATAGAAACAGTTTGGCCAGCTTTAACTTACAGCTGTCATACTTCAATTGTCACTGGAACATATGTTGATAGACATTCAATCTGTAATAACGAAGTAATGGAAAGAGGATGCAAGCCTGGTGATGTTTGGTATGGGTATAAAAGTCAGGTTAAAGATCCAACGATTCTAGATTATGCTAGAGAAAATGGCTTGACTACCGCATCGATTGCTTGGCCAGTAAGTGCAGGGGCAAATTATACTTATAACTGGCCAATGATAGTCCCTTACAAATATAAAGATTATGATGCGGAAAAGTATTTATATGGAAATGCTACTGATAATTTATTAGAAAAATATTTTTGGAAATATGGTTTATTTCAAAAAGGACCTGATGCAGAATTAGATAGATTAACTATGGCAGTTGCTCCAGATTTAATCAGAGATTTTGGTCAACCTGATGTCATGTTTGTAAAAATGTGCGATTTAGATACTCAAAGACATTTTTATGGAGTTTATTCAGAAGAAGCATATATACAATTAAGAAGACATGATATGGAATTAGGCGTTCTTTTGGAAACAATTAAAAGATATGGTGATTATGAAAACACCAACTTTGTAATTATTGGTGATCATGGTCAAACAAACATAGAAGATGTTTTAAATATAAATATATTATTAAAACAAGCTGGGTTTATTAGAACTGATGAAAACGGTAAGATGATTGATTGTGATTGTTATGCCCATTCTACAGCTTTGACTTGCTGTATTGAATTAAAAAATCCAGATGATAAAGAAATGGCTAAAAAAGTAAAAGAATTCTTACTGACATTAAAAGAGGATAAAGATATCCAGTTGAGATATGTTTATGATAAAAAAGAAATGAAAGAAATTTTCCGTGTTGATGGTCCTTTTGATTTTATTATTGAATCAAATCGCGATATTTCGTTTTCTGATAAATTAGATAAAGAAACTATTTGGGCTTCAACAGAACCTGGAGACCATAAAATTGGCAGGGCAACCCATGGTTCTAGAGGAGATAGAAAAGAAACAACTTTATTTGTAGCTAGTGGGCCATCAGTTAAAAAGGGAGTAGTAATTGATAAAGCTAATATGGTAGATGAAGCAGTTACGATGGCTAAAATGATAGGATTTGATATGCCAAATACTGATGGTCGAATACTTCATGAATTATTAGTTGAATAAATTATATTTAAAAATCTAGTTAAAACTCTAGATTTTTTTGAGAATATAAATTACATTTATTTTACATACATAATTTTCAATTATGGTATAATAATTAGGGTAATAGAATGTACTATTATCAATAAATATTTAAATAAAAAATACCAATAAAATTGGAGGTGTGATAATTGAAAACATTAATACTAAGTTGCAATACTGGACAAGGTCATAATAGCGCTGGATTAGCTATTAAGGAATATTATGAAAATCAAAATGTTGAATGTGAAATGTTGGATGCATTGTCATTTATAAATGATCTATTTTCAGATTTTATTTGTAAAGGTCATGTTAGCATTTGTAACCATGCACCATTTATTTTTGATAAGGGTTATAAAATGGCAGAGAATAATCAAGATTTCTTTAAGGAAGATTCAATAGCTTTAAAATTAATAAGTAAAAAATGTGAAGATTTATATAACTATATTACAGAAAATAACTACACTCAGGTAATTTGTACCCATGTATTTGCTGGGATGATGATGACGAAAATTGCTAATGATTTTGATTTAAAATGTAAAACAAGTTTTGTTTTTACCGATTATACTTGTCATCCTGGTGCTAAATATTTAAATGTTGATCATTTCTTTGTTCCTTGTAATTATATTAATGAAAAGTTACAGCATTTAGGAATAGCAGAAGAAAAAATCGTTACTAGCGGAATACCAATCAAGGATAAATTTTATCAAAATAATGGTTTAAGAGATGATGGAAAAAAGAATATTTTAATTTCTACTGGTTCACTTGGTGGTGGACCACTAAAAAAAGTTGTTACAGCTTTACTAAATGATGTAAAAGATGGCTATATTAAAGTTGTCTGTGGAAAAAATGAAAAGCTAAAGAAAAAACTTCAGAAGGAATTTGAAGATAATCCACGTGTTGAGATACTGGGTTTTATTAGTGATATCGATAAACTAATGGATAAAGCAGATGTGTTTATTACTAAACCTGGTGGAATTTCTACCACAGAAGCTGTTAATAAAATATTACCGATGTTATTTATTAACATTCTAGGGGCTTGTGAAGATTACAATAAACAATATTTCGTTGATTTAGGATGTGCTAAAACATTTGATGATGTTGAACAGTTATCAAAGGAGTGTTATAACTTATTGAATAATCCAGAAGAATACAATGAAATTATGGAAAATTTAAAAGTATTAAAAAAATATAATAGTGCAAAAATAATTTTTGAAACAATGGCTAGTTAGTCATTGTTTTCTTTATGTTATAATAAAAAAAAGAGGTGCTTTTTATGAAAAATGTATATAGATACTTTTCTTTAATATTCATATTATTTTTTATCTTAACTGGATGTAATTTTATGAAAAATTTTGATGAAAATCCAGTTGATCCAGATTATGAAAAAGGATTGACTCAACAGCAACTATTTTCTTACCTTAATAAAGCTATAGGTTATCGAGAAGATAAGGTTGATAACTTTATTTATTTTTCTTTTTATCATGATAATAGGATAGAATATTCATTTTCTAATGAAGAAATAAAATACGTGGGAAATGTTATCGAATTTAAATATAATGGTAAAAATCATTTTGAGGTAAGTTGTCAATTTGATCCTGAAGACAATCAAAACTTTGCCAGTTTCGTGAAAACATTTGATATCTTTTTTGAAGAACAACATCCCGACAATATTGAGATTTCATTTGATGAAAATAATTATAAATTGATTAACGATATTGGTTATGATTTTAACGATTTATTATTGTCGTTACAGTTGCATAAAGACTATTTTGTTGATTTTGGCGATATAGCGCTATTTGTAACTTTTGGTGATGCAAATCAGTTCTATTATGATAATGGCATAAAAGTGATTTCAGGTTTTGTAGATAATGTCACTTATATGGGACAAGATATATATGATTTAAACGTAAGAATTATTGAAGGAGAAAATCAGTATCATAAAGCATTTTTGATAACTCATTCACAAGAGTACCCTGAAAAAATCTTAATTGAATTAGAAGATTATGGACTTGTTGAAATGCATGCTGATAAAGGTTATGATACGATTGAGATTTTAACAATTTTAACTAACGATGGTCCTTTTCAAGAAATTAATGGTAAGAATATTAGGTCATTTGATGTAGATAATTTCAACTATACTAAAACTAATGTCAATGGTGATTATACTTTAGTTGGATTGATAAAACTTTTTGGTTATCAGGGTAAAGGAGAATACGCAATGACAGTTCAGTTTTCTAAATCAGGTAATGAAGATGACGAAGCAGCTAACTATGATATTGAAGTAATCTTTAGTTATGACGGGAAAAATAAAATTTTAACTATTAAAGAATATGATGTTGAAAGAATGGTTGAAGAAAATTACCAACTTAAAGCAAAAAAATAGAACTTTAGATTTCTATTTTATTGGACTTTTTTCAATATACTTATTTTTATATTATTATCTTTATCTGAATAATTAATTGTTACTGTGTTATTTTGATAATAAATTAATTCAATAAAACCAAATATTTGATTAGTGTTTGAACAAATTAGCTGTCTATTGGTAAGGGCTAATTTTGTTTTTTTATTAGCTTTAACATAAGAAGAAATATAGGTAATAAAACCACGACAAATCTCTTTTTGCATTGAATTGAAAAAAGAAAACTGTTTATCATCAATTTTAAGTAAAAACTGTTTTGATTTGTATAAACCATTTAACTCAAACATAACAATAATCCTTAGTAAGTTAACTCTATCATAGTATTTATCTAACTTAAAGTATCCTTTAGTTGAATTAAATTCAATTGTGATATAATTAAAATGAAAAGAGGAGTAAATGTTAGAAAAAGCTTATTTATGTATTGATTTAAAATCTTTCTACGCTTCAGTTGAGTGTGTAGAAAGGGGATTAGATCCAATGAAAGCAAACTTGGTTGTTGCCGATAGTGAAAGAACTGACAAGACAATATGTTTAGCTGTTAGTGTAAATATGAAAAAATTAGGGGTCAAAAACAGATGTCGTCTTTTTGAAATACCTAAGAATATTGATTATGTTATTGCCACACCTAGAATGAAGAAATATATTGATTATTCATGTGCAGTATATGATTTATATTTAGACTATTTCTCTAAAGATGATGTTTATGTTTACTCAATTGATGAATGTTTTATTGACATTACTCCTTATTTAAATATTTATAAAAAAACTCCTAGAGAAATGGCTCAGTTTTTGCTGAAAGAAATAGATAGAAAAATTGGTATTAGGGCTAGTTGTGGAGTTGGTACAAATTTGTATTTGACTAAAATTGCATTAGATATAACTGCTAAAAAATCAAGCGATTTTATTGGAGAGTTAAATGAAGAAACTTTTAAAGAAACATTGTGGAATCATCAACCATTGACTGATTTTTGGAGAATAGGTTCTGGAACACAAAAAACTCTTAATGAAATGGGTATCTATACAATGGGGCAAATTGCTTGGGCAAATCAAGAAAAATTATATGAAACTTTCGGAATTGATGCTGAACTTTTGATTGATCATGCCTGGGGAATAGAACCTGTTACTATTACAGATATAAAAGAATATAAGCCAAAAAGTAACTCTTTTTCTCAAGGACAAGTCTTAGCTAAAGATTATGGCTATAAAAAAGCAGAAATAATAGTTAAGGAAATGATGGACTTACTTGCTTTACAATTAGTAGAAAAGCAATTATATACTTCAAATATTTCTTTGATGATTGGTTATAGCAATAGATACAATTTGAAATCTTCAACTGGGAGTGTAACTTTAGACATTGATACAAATAGTGAAAGCATATTAATTGATAATGTGGTTAAGTTATATAATCGTATCGTAAATAAATCAGCAATGATAAGAAGAGTAAATATATCGTGTAATAATTTGACCGATACACCTGTTAACTTTGTTCAAGCAAATCTGTTTGAAGAAATTAGTCAAAAAGATATTCAAAAAGATAATGCAGCTCAAAAAGCAATTATAGAAATAAAGAAAAGATATGGCAAAGATGCCATACTCAAAGGTATGAATTTTGAAGAAGGAGCAACTACTAGAGAAAGAAATCATCAGATAGGAGGGCACAAAAGTGGCAAATAAACCTAGAAATAAAATGAGTGTTTCTAATCGAGCTAAACAATTTATGCCTTTTAGTGCTTTATCAGGATTTAAAGAGGCCTTAGAACAAGTAGAAATTAAAAAGGCAAGAGAAGAAAAGATAGAATTATCACAGTCGCAAAAAGAGAGATTAAATAATATCATTAAGTCGCTTATATTGAATGATGAAATAAAAGTTGAATACTATGACGGAAACAAATATCAATTAATTACTGGAGCATTTAAGAAAATTGATGAAATATATCATAATATTTATATTGGTAAAGAAATTATCTCTATTGAATTGATTAAAGAAATTGAAGTTTATTATTAAAGACAACTGATTAACGACATATTGAAAAGTTAAAAAATCTCACAACAGTAAAAAAGTAAGTAATTAAAATATTTTTAATATTATTGATATGAATTATACGTTTGTTATAATTATAAATAGAAAGAAAAATTGAAAGGAAAAGAGTATGTATATATTAGTTATTATATTATGCAAAATAATTTCATTTTTAAGTAAATTAATTGGCCGAGGTAGTTCCTTGCCAGGAGTCATAGCCTATAAACTTAATAGTAATATATTTAGTAAATTTAAAATGCCTAAGTATGTAATTGCGGTTACAGGTTCTTCTGGGAAAACGTCTACTTCTTATATGATATATAAAGTATTAAAAAACAATGGTTTAAAAGTATATCACAATAGTAAAGGAAGTAATTTATTAGGTGGTGTTTTAACTCTTATCATTAATAGTTCAAATATATTTGGCAAGATTAATGCTGATGCTTTAGTTATTGAAGTAGATGAAAGATTTACTCAGATGATATTTGAAAAAATAAAACCAACTCACATTGTTTTGCTTAATATAACAAGAGATCAACCACCAAGACAAGGAAATTATAAAAGTGTTTATAAGATAATAAAAGATTCTATTAACAAAGAAGCAACCTTAATTGTTAATGCAGATGACCCAATTGTTACAACTTTATCTAAAGAATTTGATAATGAGAAAGTTTATTTTGGCATTTGTAAATGTAAAGACTCATTTGATGATTTAGAAAGTTTTGCTCTTGATATGGTTTATTGTCCAAAATGTAATACAAAATTAAAATATAATTATGTTTCTTTTAGTAACTTAGGAGATTATTATTGCCCTAAATGTGATTTTAAAAGACCTAATCTTGATTTTGAAATAACTAGTGTTACTGATGAAATAACTATTAATGATAAATATAATATAAAAGTCAAATATGATATGTTGTATTTATACTACAATTTACTGGCCTCTTTTACTTGCTGTAGCTTATTTATAGCTAGTGAACATGTTGTAAAAGAACTAAATGATATCTCTTTTGTAAATGATAGATATAATAAGATTTTGTTTGATAATAGAAATGTTGAAATAATTAATGGTAAAAATGAAAATGCTATTTCATATAACCAAGCGATGAATTACATTAGAAATAAAAAAGGAATTAAAACTATTGTTTTTGGTTTTGAATATATAAGTAAAAGATACCCATATCAGGACGTATCATGGTTATATGATATAGATTTTGAATTTATAACTGATGTTGATAAATTCATTTGTGTTGGACCATGGAAAAATGATTTAGCAACTCGTTTATCTTTGTTTTTGCCTGAAGATAAAATAATAACAGTTGATAATTATGATAATCTTAATCAAATATTAAAAACAACTAAAGGTTCAATATATGCAGTTTTAAATATGGGTAGTGAAATACTATTTAAAAAAGGAATAGGTGAATAATATGAAATTAACAATAGCATATTTATACTATGATTTACTTAACTTATGTGGCGAAAATGGTAATATAAAGATATTAAAATCAATTCTTAAAGATAAAGTTGATATTAAATATTTAACAATTGGTGATAAAAAAGAATTTGAAAAATATGATTTAGTATATATTGGTCATGGAATTAACGAGAATGTAAAGCTTGCTTTAAGTGATTTGAAAAAGTACAAAAATGACATTAAAAAATATATAGAAGATAACAAGTTTTTTATATCAACAGGATCTTCTTATGAAATGTTTGGCAAAAGAATTGATGATGTTGAAGCATTGAATATTTTTGATTATTCTAGTAAAACATTTGAAAAAAATGAGGTTTTTGAAGTTAATGCTTTTATTGATGATATTTCTAGTACCGTTGTTGGCATAATCAATAGAACTTCTTCAAATGATAATAAAAAGAATAATTTTTTAAGTATTAATGAAGGTGTGAAATATAAAAACTTTATAGGTACATATTTACTTGGACCACTGCTTATTAGAAATCCTGAATTTTTAGAAAACCTAATAAAAGAATTAACTAAAAATCCTGATTATAAATTAGAAAATAAATTTATGATAGAGGCCTATAATGACACATTAAAAAGAAAAGAATATAAAAAATATAGAAACTGAGGTTTATTATTGAGTATTATTAGTAAAACAACACAATTAGATAAGCATCTGATTAAACCATATTTAAATAAAGATAGCATTACTGTCGATATGACAATTGGAAATGGCAATGATACTTTATTTTTGGCATTAAATAGCAAAAAGGTATATGGTTTTGATATTCAACAGATTGCAATTGAAAAAACTGAAAAACTTCTTAAAGAGAATGGTTTAAACAACTATAAACTAATTTGTGATAGTCATAGCAACTTAGATAAATATGTCAGTGAACTAGTTGATGTTTTTGTCTTTAATTTTGGATATCTTCCAAAATCTGATAAAACCATCACTACTAATGCTGAAAGTAGTTTAGAGGCCTTAAAAAAGGCCTTAGAATTATTGAAAGTAAACGGTTTAATTAGTATGACTTTGTATCACGGGCATAGAAGTGGTGTAATTGAAAGAGAAAAAATACTAGATTATGTTAATAAATTGGATTATAATGAATATTACGTGTTATATGTTAAACCATTTAATCAAAAAAATAATCCGCCAGAAATTGTTTTAATTACTAGAAAGAAGTAACTTATGAAGAAAATATTATTAGTGCTATTAGTTTCGATATTATTTGGATGCTCATCATTGCATGAGCATAAATATTCTAAAGCAAATTATCAACAGCCAGCAATTTGTACCATTTGCCAAAAGGAATCAGGTTTTCCTTTGCAACCTGATTTCAGCAAATATAATATTTATTTAAATATGGATATTGGAAAGACCTACCAATTAACGACAGTTTGTAAAGATGATAAAACCATTTATACTATCGCAAATGTTGAAATTGTTGAATATATAAATGATTATCAAGATGATAATCATAAAAAAGACATAGATTTTCAGTGGAAAAGAGTAGTGTTGAAATTAACTTTTGATGATAATAATGTAGTTGAAAATGGAGCTTCAATTAACTATTTAACTACAAACTATTATAATATTGGTCAATACGTTTCAAGCTATAACTATAATCATGATAACTCTTGTTATGAGTTTACTGTAAACTATTATGGGATTGATTATACTAACTGTAGATTAAAAATTTATGCTTTTGATAATGATTGGAAAAATGAAAATGATGAATATATAAAAGAATATGTCTTAACATTTGATTTTTATATACCTATAGGCTTTGATGGTATGGTTGTTGGAATTAGAAATGCTGCTATTGATGCTAGTAATTTTTCTTATTTTTATGAGTATTATGATAGTGAACAATTTTTACTATTTAGATTGGATTGATATATGGAAATTACATATTTAGTGGAAGAGGAAGAAGTATTGGTTGCAAAACCAAAACAACAAAAAAATTATGTTGATATATTCTTTATGCCAGTAGTTATTTTCTTTTTAGAATTATCTACTAGATTTTTCTGTTTTGGCTTTTCAATTAATAAATCAATTTTTTATATTTTATTATTTTCTTTATCATTTGGTTTATTAATAAACAGTTTGCTAATGCTTTTTAAAAGAAGAAAACTGATTACCATAATATTTTTGGTAGTTTTGATTCTCTTTTATGGATTTAATGTTGTTTATTATTCAATTTTTCATTCATTTTTTAGTTGGTCAATGTTATTTATGGCTACTGATGTAACTGATTTTTATCGAGAAGCAATAGCTGGAATTATTGCTGCTTTACCAAAAATAATTGTATTATTAATACCGCTAATTATATTTATTGTATTTAAAAAAGAAATTGAATTGTTTGAATGCTTCAGTAAAAAACATTTATTAACTTTTATTAGTGTGATTTTAACAACAGCTTCAACGATAGCATCAATTGTTTTCGTTGATGTTAATAAAAAACAAATTTTAGCTTTGCAACTAGATTATTCTGAAGTGGTTAAAAGTTTTGGTCTGGCAATTGCTAATATTGAAGAAGGAAGAGAGCTCATATTTGGTGCACCTGATATTGAAATTGAAAATCCATATGAAGTAACCATAACTTTAACCAACCAAAGTGATGTCACCTTAAATATTGATCGATTGGTTTTATACAACACCTTAAATATTGATTTTGATAAATTAATTGCCAAGGCCCCAAATAATACCATTAAAAAGATGCATGAATATTTCGCTTCAAATCCTGCCAGTGATAAAAACGATTATACAGGTTATTTTGCAGGGAAAAACTTAATATTTTTAACCTTAGAAGGTTTTTCATCAGAAGTAATTATTCCCGAATTAATGCCTACTTTATATAAAATGGCTACTGAAGGATTCGTATTTACAAACTTTTACAGTGGTCAATGGGGTGGCTCTACTGCTTCTGGTGAATATGCTAATATGACAGGAAATATTTATACCTCAGCTTCATGTCTTAAAAATTCAGCCAACACTAATACATATAGTGCTATGGGAAATCTATTTAAAAGAAGTGGCTATAACACCTATGCATTCCATAATTGGTATGGCACTTATTATAACCGTGATAAATCTCATCCAAATTTCGGTTATAAATTTAAAGCTTATAAAATGGGAATAAATCTTACCTATCACTGGCCAACCAGTGATTATGAAATGGCAACAAAAACAGTAAATGATTATATTAATTCAGATAAACCTTTCCATGCGTACTACCTTACATTATCAGGGCACACTAACTATAATTGGGGTGGAAATAGTATGGCATCTAGACATAAAAAAGAAGTTCAAAATCTGGGTATAAAAAATGAGAATGTTAAAGCAATTATTGCTTGTAATATGGAAGTGGAAAAAATGTTAACCTATCTGGTTGAAAAACTAGAGGAAGCAGGAAAATTAGAGAATACTGTTTTTGCAATGAACTGTGATCATTATCCTTATGGTTTACCAGATGCAGCTTTAGCTGAATTATATGGTTTAGATGCCAAAAATATTCGTTCAAATATAGAATTATATAAAAACCAATTTATTTTGTGGAGCGCCAGCATGGAAAAACCAGTAATTGTTGATACTCCAGCTGCTGCCTATGATATAGTTCCAACTCTTGCAAATTTGTTTGGTCTTGAATTTGAATCTAAAGTAATTACAGGCACTGACATACTTTCTAGTAAAGAAAATATTGCAATTATCAACACTTTAACTGGAAGCGGGGGAAATTGGAACTGGAAAACAACTCAAGGGACCTATTATTCTGTCAAGAAAAAGTTTGTAAAAAGTGAAAATTGCACTTTAAAAGATGAGGAAATCGATGGTTATGTTAAGATGATAAATAACAAAGTTAGTGCAATGAGTAAGTATTCTATCAATATTTTAGATTATAATTACTATAATTACTTGTTTGATAGTTCTGGAAAACCACGATATGTGAAGAAATAAGTTCAAAATTATCAATTGATAATTATTTTAAAATTATCTATTGATAATTTTTTTATTTGTGCTATATTATAAGTGATGACAGAAAATAAAAACCATTATGTACTAAAAAAACGAAAATCAATAAAAACTTTTAGAGGAGTTGATGTAGAATATAATGAAAGTTATTATATTAATACAGATACTAATGAAGAAGTTTATTTTAGAAGTGCTGAAAGGGAAAATTCAAAAGAATTGGTTGAAGCTTATAAAAGACAGGTGAATTTATTGACTTCCGAAGATATAAAAGAGATAAGGAAAAATTATAAATTGACCCAAAGAGAATATTCTTTTGCTTTAGGTTTAGGAGAAATAACGGTTCATCGATTTGAAAAAGGTTCAATTCAGTCAGATGCTGATAATCAATTAATGATTTTATCAAGTAATCCAGAACATTTTATAAGTATGTTAGATGACAACAGAGAACGTTTTACCAAAGAAAGATACAATAAAATTAGAAAACTATTAACTGAAAAAATCGCTTTAAAAGAACATCAATTTGTCCAATTTAATCTTGAAGAAATGAGAAAGAATAAAATAGTAACAACGGATATAGAAGATTTAGTCGTTTATATCGTGACTAACTATAATGAATCAACAATTGATGGAACAACTATTAACAAATATAAGTTGCATAAAGTATTATATTTTTTACAAGGTTTAACATTATATATTTATAAAAAACCAGCCTTCAACGAAGATATATATACTTCAAATATAGGACCATATGTGAAAAGATTAAAAACAGAATATGGTGGTAATGAAGTAAATGTAGAAAAAGAAAAAGTCTACCTTAACTATGGAATTCACAAACTGCTTGATTTAATTTTAGAAGCATATGGTAAGTACGATAGTAGCTATTTATGTAAATTAAGTTTAAAGGAATTTGAATTTATTGGACGTGAAGAAAAAATTACTAACGATCAATTAAAGAGTTATTTTACAAAAGTTTATGAACAGCAATAAAGGAGAAAACTATGAAGAATATCAAAAAATTAACGATATTACATTCAAATGACTTACATGGTGACTTTTTAGCAGAAAGCATTGATGAACAATTAGTTGGTGGAATTTCTCTATTGTCAGGCTATATCAATAAGACAAGAGAAGAAACTGAAAATGTTATTTATGCTATTGCTGGAGATATGTTTAGAGGTTCAGTTATTGATTCAGAATATCGCGGTATTTCTACCATTGAAATTATGAATGCTTTAGCACCAGATGTTGTAACAATTGGTAATCATGAAGTTGATTACGGAATTGCCCATCTATTGTTTATTGAAAAATGTGCTAAATTCCCAATCATAAATGCCAATATGTATATTAAAACTAATGGTGCTAGATTATTTAAACCGTATGAAATAATTGAAATTGATGGAATGAAAGTACTATTTATCGGAATCGTTACTGAAGATGTACTAGCATCAGCAAAACAAGAAGGTTTAATAGGTACTATTATTGATACAGAAGATGCAGCTAATGAAATAGGGAAAATATGTAATGCCTTTAATGGAATAGATATTGATTTTACCGTTTTACTTACTCATATAGGATTTGAAGAAGATAAAAAATTAGCAGAATTATTAAATCCTGAATGGGGAGTAGATATAATTATTGGTGGTCATTCTCATACAGTTTTAGAACAACCTGAAATTGTCAATGGAATTCCAATTGTTCAAGCCGGTACCGGTACTGATGCCATTGGAAGGTTTGATATTGATGTTGATACAGATAATAACTGCATAGATTCTTTTAAGTGGCAATTTATTCCAATTACTGATAGAAATTGCCCTAAAGACCATCAAATTGAAGAAATTATAATGGGTTATAAAAATATTACCGATATTAAATATGGAAGAGTAGTATCAAAATTTAAACATGTATTAACTCATCCACAAAGAAATAAAGAAACAGCTTTAGGAAATCTAGTTGCTGATATTGCTAAAGAATCGCTAGGACTAGATTTAATGATGTTTGGTTCAGGATCAATTAGAAAAACTGAGCTTGGTCCAATTGTTACATTTGGAAAACTAACTGAGTGTTTCCCTTATGCTGGTTTAGTTCACCAAGTAAATGTTACAGCTGATCAACTTAGAAGGATGTTACTGCACATATTCAGAGATGAAGCTTGGACTGGTCATACTGAATTTTATCAACTTTCAAAGGGGATAAAGCTTATTTACTCTAAAACTAAGCAAGAATTTGAAGTAGCAACACTAAATGGTGAAGAACTTAAAGGAGATAAAGTATACAAAATTGGAATTCAAGATTTTCATTTCATGAATTTTAATGATTTTTTTGGAATAGATATTGACGAAACACATAAAAATGGTAAACCAAGGGTCATATCAACAAGTGACTTTGATGTGTTAAACGAACATTTGTCTTCACACAACGTAGTTGATAGCGTCGTAGAAGGACGCATGATAGTTGTTGAATGATATATTTAAAAATTAATAAGTAAAGGAGATGTATTTATGGGACTTATTAGAGCAGGATTACGTGCTGTTTCAAGCACAATGAGAGATCAATGGAAGGAATTCTTCTATTGTGAAGGTTTAGATGATGATGTCTTAGTTGTTAAGGGTACAAAACAAGTTAATGGTTTATTCGCTGGCAACAGAGGAAGTGACAACATCATCTCAAATGGTTCAGGAATTGTTGTTAACGAAGGACAATGTATGATTATTGTTGACAATGGTCAAGTAGTTGAAGTTTGTGCTGAACCAGGTGAATTTACTTATGATACATCAAGTGAACCATCATTATTCCATGGTGATTTAGGTGATGCAATCATTAAAACATTAGAAACAATTAAAAATCGTTTTGAAATGGGTGGAGAAATAGGAAAAGATCAAAGAGTTTACTATTTCAATACTAAAGAATTACTAGATAACAAATTTGGAACTCCAAATCCTATTATGTTTAGAGTAGTTGATTCAAAAGTTGGATTAGATTTAGATGTTTCTATTAGAATGGCGGGTGTTTATTCTTATAGAATTGCTGATCCAGTATTGTTCTATACTAATGTATGTGGAAATGTTGCAAATGTTTACACTAGAGATGAAATTGATACTCAATTAAAGAGTGAATTCTTATCAGCATTACAACCTGCTGTTGGAAAATTAAGTGCTTTAGAATTAAGACCTAACGAAATTGTCAATCACAATTTAGAGTTAGAGCAATATTTAAACCAAGCATTATCTTCAAAATGGGGCCAATTAAGAGGTCTTGAAGTAGTAAATGTGGCTATTTCAACTGTTACATTACCAGAAGAAGATGCTAAGGCTATTAAAGATGCTCAACTTGAAAGCAGATATGCTAACCAAGATCTTGCTAGAGCAGCAGCTGTTGGAGCTCTTAAAGATGCAGCAAATAATCCAGGTGGTGCTATGACTGGTATTGTCGGAGTTGGTGCAGTAACAGGAGCTGTTGGAGGACTAGAAGGTTTATTCCAAGGCAAACAAGAAACAGCAAAAGGTTGGAAATGTAGCTGTGGCAAAGTAAATGATGGTAACTTCTGTTCAAATTGTGGCAGCCCAAAACCAGTAGCTGGTTGGACTTGTAGTTGTGGAACAGTAAACGACGGCAAGTTCTGTTCAAATTGTGGTGGCAAAAAACCTGAATAGGAGGTTTTTAGATGGGATTATTTGATAAAAAGTACTGTGGGGTGTGTGGTAATCAGATAAAATTTCTTGGTGGAAGAAAAATTGATGATGGTACAATTTGTAAAGATTGCAACAATAAACTTTCTCCATATTTCACAGGCAGAAGAAGAACTAGTTTAAACGACATTAAAGAACAGATAACATATAGAGAAAATAATGCTAAAGAGTTATTAACATTTAACGCAACCAAAGTTGCTGGTAAAGGTCCTAAAGTATATGTTGATGGAAATAAGGGAAAATTTATTATCTCTAAAACAAATGACTATATTAAGGAAAACTGTGACATTATTGATCTAAGTAGTATTATTGCCTTTAATGCAAAAATTGATGAAGAAAAAGAAGAGATATTTGATGTAGATGAAAAAGGTAATGATGTTTCATTTAATCCGCCAAGATTTAAATATGAATATGATTTTGGTGTAGAAATTACTTTAAATCATCCATATATTGAAGAAATTGATTTTACTTTATCTGGTATTAAACCTACTGATGTCAATTCATCTGATTTCAGAGAAAAAGAAAAAATATTGGAAGATATTTCGGAAATATTAACTGGAAAAAGAGGCGAAATAGATAAAAGTAGAGTTTCAGTTACTAATGTTGCTAATGTAAAGGAACATATATTTAGTAAATTAACTGGTAAAAAAGCACCTGCAACAGGAGATAGTTGGTATTGTCCAAAATGTGGCACCAAAAATACATCAAATTTTTGTATGCAATGTGGAACACAAAAACCTGTAGTTGCGGCTAAATTTTGTCCTGATTGTGGATACAAATTTGAAGGTGGAATGACAGTTAAGTTCTGCCCACAATGTGGCAAAAAGTTTTAATTAATAAGAGAATTTTAGGGTGTTTTTTGGCAATGCTAATACTTTTTGAAATGTTAGGTTGCCAAAAACAACCTACAGATGCTGATGTTATTAGTTTAAGTATTAATTGTGTTAGTATGGTTTATACTTATTCATATTATTTCAAAATTCATTTAGAAGATGGAAAAACATTATTTAGTTGTAATTGTACCATTGACAAAGAAAAACAAAATGATACTTTTGTATCTTGTGAGAATGTCGAAATTGATAATGAATACTTTAATCAGTTAATAAATATACTTAAAGCTAACAATGTTACCAAAACAGTGCGTAAAAACAGATATAAGAAAGACTTATTTTTTATAAGAGATAAAACAAAATATAGCATTAGTTTAGGTTTTGAAAATGATAAATATTTAAAAGCTCCAATTTATTTTGAAGACATATATATTTTTTTAAAACAATTAGCTAGTCTATACGCTATGGAGGTTACTAATGAGTAATTTAAAACAATATAAATGTCCAAGTTGTGGTGGCCCAATAAATTACGATATTGAAAGTGGACAATTAAAATGTCCTTATTGTAGTTCAGTTTTTGAAATAGACACCTTACAAGGATATGATGAAGATTTGAAAAATACAGTTGAAGAAGAATTAAACTGGATAGATAAACCAGAACAATTCTTTACTGAAACTGAAGAATCACAATTAAGACACTATGTGTGTGATAGTTGTGGTGGTGAAATAATTGCTGATGTAAATACAGGCGCTACAAGTTGTCCATATTGTGGTAATCCAGTAATTGTTCCACAAAAATTTAGTGGTATTTTGAAACCTGATTTAGTGGTACCATTTAAGATTGACGAAAAACAAGCAAAAGAATCTTATAAAAAACATTTAAATGGAAAACCACTCTTACCGAAGTTTTTTAAGGATGATAACCGTATAAATGAGTTGAAAGGAATATATGTTCCATTTTGGCTTTATGATGCTGATGTAGATATGGCAGCTAGATATCGTGCAACTAGAACCAGAACTTGGTCAGATTCAAATTACAATTATACTGAAACAAGTTATTATTCAGTTTATAGAGAAGGAGAAATTGGTTTCGATAATGTTCCAGTAGATGGTTCAACAAATATTGATAATGTTTTAATGGAATCAATTGAGCCATTTGATATTGATGAAGCGGTTGATTTTAAAACAGCTTATTTAGCAGGATATTTAGCTGATAAATATGATATTTCTGCTGAAGAAAGTAAAGATCAAGCTAATCAACGTATGAGAACCAGTGCTGAAATGGCTTTAGCTTCTACCATTAGGGGTTACGATGGTATTGCTCTTGAAAGCATGAATATGGGTTTAAATAACCAAGCAATTAAATATTGTTTGCTACCAGTATATATTTTAAATACTACTTATAAAGGACAAAAATATACCTTTGCGATGAATGGTCAAACTGGAAAATTTGTTGGTGATTTACCTGTTGATAAAGGTGCTTATGCTATGTATTTTAGCATTATATTTGTGATAGTAGCAGTGATAGCTTATGTTATCCAGATGCTTATATAGGAGGGTAGTAAAATGAAAAGACTTATTAAATTTTTATTAGTTGCATTTATTATTACCTTAACTTTTTTGCCAGCTTTAAAAACTGTTAAAGCTGAACATCCAGATAGGGTTATTGATGAAATTGGTATCTTAACTGAAAGTGAAAGGCAAGAGTTAGAACAGTTATGTGATGAAATTTCTGAAAGACAACAAGTTGACTTGGCAATTGTAATTTCTGAACAGTTTACTTATGATAATATCCAAGCAGAATCTGATGACTATTATGATTATAATGGTTATGGTCTTGGAGAAGGTTATTCAGGAAGTTTGCTTGTTGTTGGTAGAGATTCTGAAGGATTCTTTGTCTATATTACAACTTGTGGTTATGGTATAGATTGTTATACAGATTATGGTATTGAGCACTTAATTGATACGATAGTTGAAAATTATGAAGGTGGCTCAAATTGGTATAGTGGTTTAAAGGCATATATCAATAGGTGTGATGAATTAATTGATATGGCTAATGCTGGAGAACCATATGATATATACTATCCAGAACCTGATCCTCCAAATCCAGCAGTTGAAACTGCCAAAAAAGCAGGAATTTCAACAGGAGCAGGAGGTATTGCAGCTTTAATAGGAACAACACTTTTAAAGGGTAAAAATAAAAGTGTTTTCAAAAAACGTGAAGCTAGGGACTATGCAAGACCTGGTTCATTCAAATGTACTGGTCATCGTGATTTATATTTATATTCTAGAAGAACTTCTTCACTTCGTCCTAAAGACACATCAAGTAGTAGTGGAGGTTCAAGAGGTGGTTCAAGTACGCACACATCCAGTTCTGGTAGAAGCCATGGTGGAGGAGGTAGACGACTATAATGGAAAAAACATTTACCTATGAAAAAATACCTCAAAATGTTGAGGAGTTAAAAGCTCTTTCTAACCTACATGATGAATACGAAGTTGCAAGTTTAGTTGTACTAGTACTAGCTGCTTATGAACATAATGTTGAAGAAATGATAAATATGTATGACTACTTAAATGGTCCAAGTGAAGTTAGCAGATATCAAAGACAGTTTATTGATGATAGATTAAAGGGAAAAGAATATGTAGCGAGAAGTTATTTTAATGGAACTTCACCTGAAAACAACTACACTCCAGAAATCCCATATTCAATAACTGTTAGAGATAATCCTTATTCTTATGACCAAGAAGGATATGTCACATTATTTATTACTTCAAGTGGGGCAGATAGTGATAGAAAAGTACAATTAAGAAAAAAAGGAGATCAATATTTCTTATGGGAATGTTACTTATGGCCTGACATAAGAATTCCTGTAAAAGATGATCCTTGGGCTTAAAAACAAGAAAGCGGTAGTTTTATCTATCGCTTTTTTTATTAGAGAAAGGTAATTAAATTGTATTGTTAAAAAAATAACAAATATACTTGATTATTATAATAATATTGGGTTTAAAACAGATTGTTACCTTTACTACCCAGTGAGTTTGTATTATAATATATGAGGTTAGATTAACAAAAATCAAATTAAATTAGGAGGAATTTATGTATAAAATTGTGTCGAGAAAAGAATTAAACAATTCAGTTACACAACTTGAAGTGTTAGCTCCTTTGGTAGCTAATAAAGCAAAACCTGGTCAATTCATTATTTTAAGAGTGGATGAAATGGGAGAAAGAATCCCTTTAACTGTGGCAGGAACAAATCCTGAAAAAGGAACAGTTAAGATTATTTTCCAGGTTGTTGGGGGAACAACTGAAAAGTTAAATCATGTAATGGAAGGAGAACACATTCAAGACTTTGTTGGACCTCTTGGAACTCCAAGTGAATTAGAAGGTTTGGAAAAAGTTTGTATCGTTGGTGGTGGTGTAGGATGTGCTATTGCCTTACCTATTGCTGAAGCATTAAATGAAATGGGTGCTCATGTAACAAGTATTATTGGATTTAGAAGTAAAGATATTTTAATTTTGGAAGATGAATTCAAAACTTGTTCAGATAAATTGATTGTTACTACTGATGATGGTAGTTATGGTTATCATGGTAATGTTACTGGACCATTAAAAGAAATGCTAGAAAATGGTGAAACATTTGATGAAATCATTACTATTGGACCGCTTATTATGATGAAGTTTGTTGTCGCAACAGCTAAACAATTCAACGTTCCTTGTACTGTAAGCATGAATCCAATCATGATTGATGGTACTGGCATGTGTGGTGGTTGTAGATTAACTCTTAATCAAGATGGCAAAAGAGTTACCAAATTTGCTTGTGTTGATGGACCAGATTTCAATGGTTATGAAGTTGATTTTGATGAAGCTATGTCTCGTTCAAGAATGTATTCTGATTTTGAAAAACATGCATATGAAGAAACATGTAACTTATTTAAAAAGGAGGTTCAATAATTATGGCAATTATTCCTAATAAAAATCCAATGCCAGTTCTTGATGCAAAGTTAAGAGCGACTAATTTTAAAGAAGTAGCCTTAGGTTACTCTGAAGAAACAGCTGTAGCAGAAGCGGAAAGATGTATTCATTGTAAAAACAGACCTTGTGTTGCTGCTTGTCCAGTAAACATTCAAATTCCTGAATTTATTGAAAAAGTTAAAGAAAGAGATTTTGAAGGTGCTTATCAAATCATTGCTAAATCTTCATCTTTACCAGCAGTTTGTGGACGTGTATGTCCTCAAGAAACTCAATGTGAAGGTAAGTGTACTTTAGGTATTAGATTTGAACCAGTAGGAATTGGTAGATTAGAACGTTTTGTTGCTGACTATCATCTAAAAAATGCTAAAGAAGCTCCTGCTAAAGTTGAATCTAATGGTAAAAAAGTTGCAGTTGTTGGCTCAGGTCCTGCAGGGTTGACTTGTGCTGGTGATTTAGCTAAAAAAGGTTATGAAGTAACTGTTTATGAAGCATTACATACTGCTGGCGGTGTTTTAGTTTATGGTATCCCTGAATTTAGATTACCAAAAGATATTGTTGCTCAAGAAGTTGATACTTTAAAACAATTAGGTGTTAAAGTTGAAACCAATGTCGTTATTGGTAAAACATTAACTATTGATGAACTATTTGAAGAAATGGGCTTTGATGCAGTATTTATTGGTTCAGGAGCTGGTTTACCTAACTTTATGAACATTCCAGGTGAAGGTTTAAAAGGCGTTTATTCAGCTAATGAATATTTAACTAGAGCAAACTTGATGAAAGCTTATAGCGAAAAAGCTGATACTCCTATTTCTAAGGGTGGTAAAGTAGCAGTTGTTGGTGGCGGTAATGTCGCTATGGATGCTGCAAGAACAGCTTTAAGATTAGGAGCAGAAAAAGTATATATCGTTTATCGTCGTTCAATGGAAGAACTTCCTGCAAGAGCAGAAGAAGTTGAACATGCTATTGAAGAAGGAATTGATTTTAGATTATTAAACAATCCAGTAGAAATCTTAGGTTACAATAATCCAGAAAATCCTAGAGACCCTAAAAATGGTTGTGTAGAAGGTATCAAATGTATCAAGATGCAATTAGGTGAACCAGATGAAAATGGTAGAAGAAGACCTATTGCTATAGAAGGTAGCGAGTTTATTTTAGATGTTGATACAGTTATTATGGCTATTGGAACTTCACCAAACCCATTAATTAAGGATACTACTAAAGGTTTGGAAGTTAATAAATGGGGTGGTATCATCGTTAATGAAGAAAATCTAACAAGTAGAGAAGGTGTTTATGCTGGTGGTGACGTAGTTACAGGTGCTGCAACTGTTATTTCTGCTATGGGTGCTGGTAAAGTAGCTGCTAAAGGAATTGACGACTACTTAAGCAAATAAATGGATAGAAGTGTATGTGAATAAAAACATACACTTTTTTTATTGATTAATAAACAACTAACGTGTTTTGTGATATACTTTTTAAGTGAGGTAAGGTATGGAGTTTTTAGTTACGATTGAACAATTTGAAGGACCATTAGATTTAATGCTTCATCTTATTAAAGAAAAAGAATTGGATCTTTTTGATTTGGATATAGATATTTTAACTGATCAGTATATTGAATATATTCATGCCATGGAACAAATGAAATTAGATGTAGCTAGTGAGTATTTATTAGAACTTGCCACATTAATAGAGTATAAAAGTAAAAAACTTCTACCTAATGAACCTGCTGAACTTGACGATAATTATCAACAACAACAAGAGGTTGATTTAGTTAATAGATTAATAGAATATAAAAAGTTTAAAGAAGTTAGTTCAAAACTAGATGATTTATACCAAGAAAGAAACTTGAAATTTGATAAACCACAATCAGAAATTGTTAATCAATGGATTGAAATTAATGAAAATTATGAAAGTACTAGTGCTTATGAATTGATTAAGGCAATGAATAGATGTTTAAAGAGATTTCAACTTGCTCAACCTTATGAGGTAAATATTACTCAAAAAAGAATAAGTATTGAGGATAGAAAAAAACAATTGAAAGTAAATATTAAAAGGTTTGGTGAAATCTTTACTTTAAGTAATACAATGTATGATTGTCAGGATTTATATGAAGTTGTTATTACTTTTTTGGCTGTTTTGGATTTGGTGAATGAAAATGTGTTGTCTTTTACTATAAAATATGATGAAGTATATTTTAAGAGGGTGTAATTATGAGTGATTTAAGACCGATTATTGAAGGAATATTATTTGTTAGTGGTGATGAAGGTGTAAGTTTGTCACAACTGTCAGAAGTTTTAGTTATCAATGAAGATAATCTTGTAGAACTAATGGATAGTTATATTACTGATTACAATAGTGATGATTCTAGAGGTTTAGAGATGGTTTGTTATGGAAAAAGATACAAATTAGTTACTAAGGCTATAGCTCATAGTTATTGTCAAAAATTGTTTGAAGAAACTTCTAGTAAACAATTTTCCCAAGCTGCTTTAGAAACATTGGCAATTATCGCTTACAAACAACCTGTAACAAGAGTTGAAATTGAAGAAATAAGAGGCGTAAGTTGTGACATGATGCTTCGAAAATTGTTGGCTAGAAATTTAATTAGAGAAGTAGGTAGACTAGATACAATAGGAAAACCTTTCCTATATGAAGTAACTGAAGATTTTATGGACACATTTTCATTAACCTCATTAAGTGAACTACCAGAATTGCCAGAATATCAGACTATCAATGAAGAAGGGGAGTTGTTTTATTGATGGAAAGATTACAAAAGGTTATTGCTAAAGCGGGAATTGCTTCAAGACGAAAAGCTGAAGAGTTAATTTTACAGGGAAAAGTTAAAGTTAATGGTAAGGTTTGTACAACTTTAGGTACTCAAGTATCAAATAAAGATATAATTTCTGTTGAAGATAAAATAATAGAAAAAGAAGAATTGGTATATTATTTATTAAATAAACCTAGAAAATATGTTTGCACTGTAAAAGATGAACACAAAAGAAATAAAGTTGTGGATTTAATTGACTGTAAAGAAAGAATTTTTCCAGTTGGAAGATTAGATTTTGATTCAACAGGAATGTTGATCTTAACAAATGATGGAGATTTTGCCCACATGCTGGCTCACCCTAAGTTTCAAGTTCCTAAATCATATCGTGTGACTGTCAAAGGAATTTTAGAGAATAAAGATTTAATTAAACTGCAAAATGGTCTAATACTTGATGATGGATATAAGACAATGCCTGCAAAAGTAAGTATGATTTCTTATGATACAGAGTCTAATAGATGTGTTTTAGAAATGACTATTTCTGAAGGAAGAAATAGACAGGTAAGAAGGATGGTAGAAGCAGTTGGAAAAGTTGTTGCAAAATTACATCGCATGCAATATGGTTGTGTTAAAGATGACAATTTAGCCATAGGTTCTTATCGTCGCTTAAGACCTCATGAAATTAAAACTTTAAAGAAAATGGCAGATGAAGGAATTAGTGAATAATGAGACAATATTTTATTGATAGAAAAATTAACATAAATGAGACATTTAATTTCAATGAAAAACAATCTCATCATATTAAAAATGTCTTAAGAATGAAGACAGGAGATATTATCAGAGTTGTTGATATTAGTAACAATGTTTTTTTAGTAGAAATTAAGGTCGACTTAAATGTATCAGCAAAAGTTTTAGAAAACATTGCTGATTTTTCTAATGAATCTGAAATAATTTATTGTGCTGCTTTAATAAAAAAAGATAAATGGGATTTTTTACTGCAAAAAGCTGCTGAATTAGGAGCAACTAAGGTTGTACCATTAATTACTAGCCGTACCAATTTTAAAGTAGATGAAGAAAGAATGGATAAAAGAGTGGAAAGGTGGAATAAAATTACCTTAGAAGCTTGTCAACAATCTAATAGAAGCAGTAAATGTGAAGTAGAAAGACCAATTAAATTAAAAGAAATTGATCGATATCTATCAGAAAATAACATTGTAGCTTTTGAAAATGAAGAGAATAGTTATTTATTTGATTTAATTGATAATAAATCTATTACTTTTGTCATTGGCCCTGAAGGTGGCTTTTCCCAAGAAGAAATTGATTATTTATTAGTTTTAGGTTTTTCGTGTGTAAGTTTAGGTAAAAGGATATTAAGAGCAGAAACAGCTGGTTTATACGTTTTATCAGTTATTGATGCTAAAAGGAATAGTTTATGAAGTTTGCAATATGTAACTTAGGATGTAAAGTAAATAATTTTGAAGCTAATTGGTATAGTGAAAAACTAAAGGAAAAATACCTGCAAGTTGATTTTAAAGAATTTGCTGATATATATGTAATAAATAGCTGTACTGTAACTAACATGGCTTCTTCGAAAACTAGACAAATGATTCGTAGAGCTAAAAAACAAAATCCAAATGCAGTTATTGCTGTTGTTGGCTGTTATGTTCAAATAGAAGTTGGTAAAGTTGATGTTTTTGAAGAATGTGATATTTTAATTGGTTCAAATAATAAAACAAAACTACCTGAATTAATTGAACAATTTCTGTTAGAAAAAAAGAAAATAAATATTGTCGAAAAGTTTCAAAAAACCAATTTTGAAGAAATGTTTATTCAGAATTTTAATCAGACTAGAGCTTATCTAAAAATACAAGATGGATGTAATCAGTTTTGTAGTTATTGTATTATACCTTACGCTAGAGGTCGTGAAAGAAGTTTAGATGCTGATAGTGTAATTAAACAAGCTAAACAATTGATACTTTCAGGCCACAAAGAATTAGTTTTAACAGGTATTCATACTGGAAGATGGAATGATAATGAGTTAGAACTGGTTGATTTAATTGAACGATTATTAAACGAAGTGAAAGAAATGGAAAGGCTAAGGATTTCTTCAATTGAAGTAACAGAAATTAATG
>JAAZJL010000055.1 GCA_012800355.1 Erysipelotrichia bacterium
AGAAATCAATATCTCTTAATCCAGGAATCTTTTCAATAATCCAGTTACATAATAGTGCAATTGGGGCAAAAGCAGCACTGAAACCATGAGGTAAAGATACACCTGGCATATTTAATGTTGTTTCTAATGCAGGAGCAGTGATATCTCCTAAAACTAAAACGATTACTTCGTTACATACAGCGGCAACCATACCTAAAACAATGTTTCCAGTTACAACAGCAACTAATGAACCTGTAAATGCAAAGTGCCAGAAATTCCAAATATCAATGTTAACTGTTTGAGTAGTTGAAGTAACGATCATAATAATGTTTACTAATAAACATACCGGAATAATTAATGCACCAACTTCTGTTGCAAAAGCAATAGCTGCTGCTGCTGGCCATCCGATGTCAATAGTAGCTAATGATAAATTTAAATTAGCAGACATTTGTCCTACGGCAGTAGATAAGAATCCCATCAATCCAGTAGATAAACCTAAGCCAATTAAACCAACACCAACTGTTAAACCACCACGAATTGATTTGCCAAGACCAGCTCCCATAATAACGCCAAGTATAGTAATAATAATTGGCATCATTACAACTGAACCACAGCCGCTGATAAAAGCAAATACATCTAAAATTACTTTCATAAACCTAATATCCTCCTTTATATTTGTTTAGATTTATATAGTTTGTTAATTCTTTGTCCCCAAAAGACTTAACAATTATTTAACTAGTAAAAACTAGTATAAATCAATCATAATTATTCGCCAAAAAGTGCTTCTTCAATTTGATCATAAATTTCTTCAGTGTTTCTATTAATAAGTAAATTAGTAGCAACAATTAATGGACAATGGCAAGTATAAGAACTAGCAATCGTACTAACACATAAATCAGCACTTGCTGATTTTGTCGGAACTTCTACTGCTTTACATTGAGTAATTGTAAATTTGCCTTTATGTCCTCTTTTAATTAATTCTGCTTCCAGTTTTTTGTTAACAACTGTACTAGTTGCTACTCCTGTACCACAACACAATAATATTTTTTTCATAACTCAATCTCCTTTTTTAAACTATAACTTATTATTTACCCTCATCGGTAACTCTACTATTTATAAAAGTCAGTTCTTGCTTTATCTAAAGCAGCAATCATTTCTCTTAAAGTTGCTTCTGGATCTTTAGCAGCTACAATTCCACTAGTTCCACCAGTACCATCAGCTCCTGATGCTATAGCTTTATAAACATCTTCTCCGCTAGAAATTCCAGCAGCTTGTAATGTTTTTGTTTTTGGAGAAACAGATTTAACTGCTTCATTTGTAGCTTTCATATATTCCATATCTGCTGTTTTACCAGTTCCAATTAAGCTCTTTAACTCACAAACCATTACATCTGGCTGTAGTTGGGCAATAGCTTTAGCATCAGCAACATCATCAGCACAAACGATTGTTAAAATATCTAATTCTTTCGCTCTTGCGATAGTTTCTGTTAAATCTGAAACAGTCTTTGGATTTTCAGCATGATTTAGGAAAGTTGCTTGTACTCCTGCATCCTTTAATGCTTCAGGCAAAATATGACCCATACCTTTTCCAGGTCTTAAAGCTTCCATATTTTGAGCACATATTATTAAATGTGGAAAATCTTTAGCAAATCTTGCTAAATCAATTAGTGACCC
The DNA here is from genome assembly GCA_012800355.1 of Erysipelotrichia bacterium. Classification (GTDB taxonomy): domain Bacteria; phylum Bacillota_I; class Bacilli_A; order Erysipelotrichales; family Erysipelotrichaceae; genus UBA1783. Next base: position 1,653 of record JAAZJL010000055.1, read on the forward strand.
AGTATAAATGATATCTAAATCATATTTAACTGCTAATTCCTCTGCAACAGCACCTAACTTATATGCTTCATCACCCCATAAATAACATTTAGGGTTTAAGACAAAGAAAGGACTTCTTAGTTCTTTTTTCATAATACCTCCTTTTATTCAACGCAATTGAAAACACGATAATAATGTCTTAAAACATTTTTGATGCCTTCATCTGACATATGTAATAATTCAAACCAATCTTTTGGATTGCCATTTTTTGCAGCTTCAAATGCTGCTACTACAAAATCGGTAAAAACATTGATTTTACTAATACCTTCAGTAGCACATCTTCTAAGGTTTTCATCTCCACTTGATGAACCGCCATGTAGCACTAGTGGAATATCTAAAGCATCTCTTATTTCATGTAATCTTTCAAAATTAATTACTGGAGTTCCTTTGTAGTGACCATGAGCTGTACCAATTGAAATTGCTAGTGAATCAACACCTGTTAATTCAACAAACCTTTTAGCATCTTCAACTTCAGTATAAATTGAATCATCTTGACTTGTAGAATAAGTTTCTCCACTTCCCACATGACCAATTTCAGCTTCAACTACTACTCCTCTAGCGTGAGCATATTCTACTACTTCTTTAGTTCTTCTGACATTTTCTTCAAAATCACAACTACTTGCATCAATCATAACTGAAGTAAATCCATAAGCGATTGCTTTTTTGATAGTATCAAATTTTGTACCATGATCTAAATGCAAGGCAATATCGACTTTAGATGTTTCGGCATAGTATCTACCAATAAGTGCTGCTTCTTCTAAAGAAAGCATACTATCATGTGTTTCAGCAGCAAAAGATAAAACTAAAGGTTGATTTAACTCTTCTGCAACTTGAACAAAGGCTCTACATGAATTATTATCATAATAATCAGGAGCAACAAGAGCATAGCCACCAGCTTTAGCTCTTTCCAACATTTCTTTTGATGTAACTAACATTTTATTTCCCCCCTTTAGTCTACTAATCCAGACTTATTAATTATTTCGTAAAACTCTTCGTAAGTTTTTACATCTCTTAAATCATTCATAACATCATCCAACATAAACAAATCCATAAGCTTTGGTAACATTTCCATTTGACTATTGCCCTCTTTAAGAGCTAACATAAAGATTACTGAAACTTCAATGTCTTGGCTTATATCTCCCATAAACTGAAAAATTACTGGTTTTTCTAAAGTCATAAAACCAATTTGACTTTCTTTAACATACTCTGGGTCTGTATGTGGTATTGCAGCACCCATATTATTTAATTCTAAACCTGTTGGAAACACTGCTTCTCTAGCCATAATTCCATCTAAGAAATTGTCCTCAACAACTCCGTTTTTCACAAACTCATTTGCTAGTAAGGCCAATGCTTCGTCTCTATTTTTAACATTTTGGTTAAACAAAGCAATTTTCTTGTCAAACATTTAAATTTCCTCCTTGCTTACTTCTTGAAGTAATATCGCAAATTGTTCAGTTGAATCAATTTTAATCAACATATTTGTTTCATCTTTAGTTTCAATTAAGTCATAAAGTTTAGAAATAATACCTCTTACTTCATTTACATCCTCTTCCGCTAAAGCAACCATTATGATGGTATTAACATCATTTTCTTTCCATTTAATACTCTTCTTTAAAGTCATTATTGATAATAGTGTCTTTTTTACTGTACTAGATGAAGCATGTGGCATAGCCACTCCAGTATACATACTTGTGGTTCCTTCTTCTTCTCGAGCATAAATACTCTCTCTAAAACTTGGAGTAACTAAGTCAGCTTTTTCATATTTATCAATTAAGAAATCTAACACTTCTTCTTTGGTGTTTAAATCATACTTCCAAAACAAGAAATCATCTCTAAGATAGTTTGTTAATTCAACTAAATCTGTTTTACCTATATTTCTTAAGGCACGTAATTGTTCATTTATCGAACCATAGTAATTTGAAATTTCATTAAGCTCTTGCTGAGTAATTAAAGGTGAAACATAGAATACTTTCTTATCAACATTAGCGAACTTCTCTTTTTCAACTAATGAAATAATAAACTCAACATCTGAAATATCATTGTCTAAAACTTGATCAACTGTTACTACTTCAATATGGTCAGTAGCTGACAAAACATCTTTCACTTGTGAATAAACAAGTTCTGCAGTAGCTAAACCTTTTGGACAAACAATTAAAATATTCTTTGGTTTAATCTTTTTATCAAAAGCTACTTGAAAGTGAATGGTTATAAATGATACCTCATCATCATTTAAGGTTACATTAAACAAATTTTCAAAAACTGCTGCCACATACCAAGTTAAGGTAAACATCACAAGATACTGTCTTTTAATCGAATCTAGTAATGGATTTTTGACTGTAAATCCATTTTTCAAACGATAAATCATCGGAACTACATGAGCAAGCAAAGCTTCATGCAATCTTTCATCATCAGTCAAATCCACTTTTAGTGTTTTAGACATCTTTTCAACAATCTGTTTAACACTTTTTACATATAAATCATTTAATAGTTCTTTATTAACTGCTGGTTCAATACCATGACCTAACAATAATTCTGAAAGAAATTCAATATCTTTATCAATGAGCATGATTCCTAATGAACTAGTTACCATTGCAGAAACATTTAATGCCATCATATAAGTTTCCATTTTTTCAATATTCTGGAAAGCGAAATTTTCTACCTTTTTAATTACATGATGATTATTTTTCACTCTAGTTAATAGTATACAAAGAGCTAGAAATAATGATGTAACATAACTTTGTCCAATATCTCTTTTTGCTTGATAAACACAGGTGTCAACAATTCTTTTAGATATCTCAACAATTGGATGAATAAATATCTTTTCAGCTTCAGAAATATATTCATCGATAGTGGTTAAACCGTTTTTCTTAAAACCTTCAATTTCAAAGCTTTTATAAGCATTTTGAATATCATTTTCCATGCCTTTAATATAGAATTCATTAGGGTCACATACAAATTCAACATTACTACTGGCAAAGAACTTTCTTATTGTCGTTAAATCATTTCTTAATACAGTGTTTGATATAAACAATTGTTCTTCTAATATTTCATAATTAACTATTTCATCTTCTAAAATTATCTTTCTAACAATTGTTCTTTGTCTGTTTTTAGGACTGTATTTTTCTTCTGGCTTAAATAGTTTATTATTTTTTTTATACAATTCAATTTGACTTGACTTTCCTATGAGGATTATTCCTTTTCTAGGAGTCTTTTCTATAACTATTTCATATTTAGAAAATGTATCATTTAAATAATTAATATCTGAATAAAGTGTTTTTTCTGAGACATTTAATAACTTTGAAAAATAACTGGTAGGTTTATAATCATCTTCAGTTTCCAGCAAAGCAAATAATTTGTTTCTTCTCAGTGTTTCTTTATTCATCAATACATCCCTTCAAGTCCTATTATATAACATAAGCAATAAAAAAACGCACTGTTTTTTTCCACATTAATGTGGAAGTTTTCACAGTTGCGTTATATTGATGATTTCTTTACCACTGATAGTTTAGAAAATAGTCATCATACCATATTTCTTTAGAGCT
>JAAZJL010000056.1 GCA_012800355.1 Erysipelotrichia bacterium
CATTCAACACTGGTCTACCATATAATATTCCTTTACAATATTTAAACCAGCCAGCTTGTTTTAATTGCCACAAGCCTCTACTTTGAGCTAAAACATTTAAATCACAAGCTTCTAAAAACCAAATAAAACCATCTTCTTTATACTTTTCTAAAAAATTATCTACTTGACCATATTTTGTTCCACATAACATTAATAAAATGTCTAAGCAGCCCCCAATAAGACGACCTGTCATTTCAACTTTATTTTCACCGTTTAAATTTTTATATTCAACTTTTTCAGTTAAATTGTATCCACATAAAGCTTTTCCTTCTAGTTTTGATAAACCTTCTAATTCATACATTTCATAACTATCAAAATGAAGTCTATTTCCAGTGATTAAATCATAGGCTTGTTGTAAAGATTCATGCCAATTTTTCATCCCAAAACTGCCAAAATTATTTCCATAGATTGCAGCTGTATCGGTTAAAATTGGTAAAGTAAAAGTTAGATTAGTGTTATCGGAACAACCCATGATATATTTTGGTTTAGCAAAATTCAATGTTTCAAAATCAATATAAGGTAGCATACTCATCATAAGCTCTCCACCAGCTACTGAAAATATAAAGTCAGTATCAACATCAAGATACATCTCCATAAATTCTTTGGCTCTTTGTACATCTGTGGTACTACGACACTTTTCTGTTCCAAACAAATGCTCTACTTCTTTAATTTTATATCCAAGATTAGAAAACTTCTTATAGGCATTATTAAACTTGTCTTCGTAAGGATAACCAAAAACTCCAAATGATGGAGCAATTAAGCCAATAGTTCCCCCTTTTTTTAAGAAAGCCGGATAACGCATATTAATCCAACTCCTTAATAGTTTTATTAATTCTATTTATTGATTCTTCTTTTCCTAAAATTTGCATAATTGTCCATAAATCAGGAGAATTTTTGTGGCCAGTAACCGCAATTCTAATAACTTCAGAAACATCTGCTACTGAACCTCGATAGTTTTCAGGATTTTCTCTATATGCTTTCATCTCGCTAGCATAACCATTATTGGCTGAAAGTTCTTTAACCTTTTCAAACCAAAGTGAATTGTCATCGCCATAATCATAAGTTTCAACAAATTGTTCTAAAAGTGTTTTGGCAGTTTCCTCATCACAATTAAAATCATCAACTCTATTATGATGATAGAACAAATCAATTGATTCCAATATTTGGGCACCATAGATATAATCTTTTCTTCTTTTTCTTAAATCTAGTCCCATTCCTAAAGTTAATATTTTATCTAAATATTCTTCATTGTCAAAATACATTTCATATTCTTCTTTTTTCTGAGAAGAAACATACATTTTCAAAAAGTCTTTCATTTCTTCTAATGAAAACCTGGCTAAGTAAGTTTTAGAAATGTTGTTTAATTTATCTAAATCGAACAAAGCTCCTGATTGGCCCATTTTATCTAATGAAAATTTAAACTCTTCTAAGTGAGTATCAGGATTTTTCAAATGCCATTGTTCAAAGTTCCAGTTTAACAAAGTCATTAAATATAACTTAACTGCATAAGGATGATATCCCAGTTGACGATAATAATCTAAAGATAACTCTGGATCTTTTCTTTTAGAAAGTTTACGTTTTGTTCCTGTTTCATCAATTTTCATCAAGACTGTTGTATGAGCATATTTTGGTAGTTTAAATCCTAACATTTTAAATAGCTCTAAATGCACTGGTAAAGTTCCTAACCATTCTTCACCTCTTAAAACAATTGTTGTATGCATTAAAGTATCGTCAATAACATGAGCAAAGTGATAGGTTGGAATACCATCAGTTTTTATAATTACAATATCCTGATCATTTTCACGAACTGTAATATCACCTTTAATTTCATCATGGAAAGTACTTTGGTTTTCTATATTTCCTGTACTTCTCATCCTAATGACAAATTTTTCTTTGTTATCTAAATGGGTTTGTACTTCTTCTAATGATAAATTACGACAGGTTGCCCATTTGCCATAGTATCCAGTTGCTTCATTTAAACTTTTTTGCTGTTTTCTTTTTTCAGTTAATTGTTTTCCTGAACAAAAACAAGGATAAGCTTTCCCTTCAGAAACTAGTCTTTTAGCAAAAGTCTGATAAATTTCAGCTCTTTGCTTTTGATAATATGGCCCGTAATTTCCTTCGTGAGGCTGATGATGAGCCCCCTCATCAAAATAAATTTGGAAATAATCAAAACTAGAGATTATCGCATCAACAGCTCCAGGAACTTTTCTTTTAGAATCAGTGTCCTCAATTCTTAAAAAGAACACTCCTTCACTTTGGTGCGCTATTCTTTCATCGGCTAAGGCACCATAAAGATTTCCTAAATGAATAAATCCTGTAGGAGAAGGGGCAATTCTTAAAACTTCAGCTTTTTCTGGCAAATCTCTTTTTGGATATTTATCAATATAATATTGACAGTCGTGTTTCAGCTTTGGAAACAACATATCCGCAAGTTTTTGATAGTCCATATTTATCTTCCTTTCTTATTTGAATTGACTTGGATGTTTTACATAGAAGTCTTCTTTTTCTTTTAGTTCTGTAATTTTATGATTTTCTTTATCTTCCATGAAAAAGTAATTATCTTCAAAAATATTATCCCAACTAAAAAACTTTTCTTTGTCAAAACCTAAATAATCAACAGTTTTTTCAGTTCCTTCTGGACATATTGGATGAGATAACACTGTCGCGACTCTTACCATATGGAAACCATCAATTAATGTTTGTCTTTTTAACTGAGTATCTTCATTTTGGTTAGCTAGATTATTGTTTCTTGACCAGTACTTATTTGCTTGTCTGATATAGGTGTCTAAAACATTATGAACTTGATGCAGTTCAAAACGATACATTACTTTTTCATATTCTAAAATTGTCTTTTTAGATACTTCTAATATTTCTTCTGATACTTTACCATATGGCAATACTCCATCAAAATACTTTTGACTTGCATAAAAACAACTTCTTACCAATCTATTTAAGACATTAGTAAACAAGTTTCCTTGAGCAAGTACTGGATCTTGCTCATTTTCGTTGGCAGCTGGATTTAAAGGCTTTGGCATAAAACTGACTGACTTATTAGCTAATGCTAGTCCTAAAAAATGAGCTCTTAGCTGTTCAGCAGTATAATAATCCAATAAATCTTTCGCCATTGGTGGTTTAATTTCTCCAGAAGAAGAAGCTTTTTTATCTAAAAATAAAACATGGTGATTGGCAACTAAAGTTGTTAATTGTAGTTGTCCTTTATCTGGGTTAATTCTTAATTTTTCGCCTTCTTGAGCCATGAACATTGGCATTTGGGCAATTCCATAAAAGTAAATATTGTCTTGACCAATAAACTGATACACCTGTGACTGTGGATCACACCAATAATCTTTCCACTCTTCTGCATCTTTACCCATTCTCTTTAAGTAGGTCTTGGTAAAGGAGATAGGTGCCCACAAACTTTCTGGCCAAACCCAAACAGTTAAACCTTCTTCCCCTTCTAATGATGGAGCTTTAACTCCCCATTCAATATTGCCTGTTAAACGCAATGGAACTAAAGTTTTCCCTGTTCTATAACGTATAGCATTTTTTGTCAAAATTTCACAAGCTATTTCTCTTTCGGGTAAGGTTTTAAATTCTATAGTGAAACTATCTTTAACATTTTCTAAATCGGAACATAAATGTTTAGGTAGTTGATCTTTAATGTTTTTATAGGTTTCAATGCCTTCTTTTCTAACATAAATTATTGGTCTTTCTAAAAATTCTTTCATTGTTTCCCAAACTATTTTTCTAACATTTGGTTTTGATGAAATATCATTTACATATTCCTCTAAAATATCATAACAGTCAGTCAATTTAAAATACCAGTTGACTACATCTCTCATTTCAGGAACCTCACCAGTAATAGTACTTCTAGGATTAATTAAATCTTCTGGCATATATTGATGTCCTAAATCACACTCATCAGCATAGCCCTTTTCAGATTGACAATTTCTAATTGGGCATTTTCCAATTACTTGCCTTCCATTTAAAAAACAGCCAGCTTTTACATCATAAAACTGTTTTGTGACCAGCTTTTCTAGCCAACCATGATCGTATAAATTCTGAATAAATTCATAAGTTTCCTGTTGATGAATTTCTTTTGCATCTAAAAGACCACTAGCTCCATAAAAGTTTAAGCTGATTCCATATGCTTCTAGTGTTTCTTTTTGATCTAAATGATTTTCCATTACATAGTCTTCAATTGTGCCAGCAAAATTTTCTTCTTCAACTTTTTTACGATAACCTTCAACGATAGGTGAGCCATAACAGTCTGTACCACTTAAAAATATAACATTGTCTTTACCAATTCTATCTCTTAAAAATCTAGCGAAAACATCGGCGTGAATAAACATTCCGCCAACATGACCAAAGTGTAAAGATTTATTACCATAAGGCATTCCGCCAGTAATTACTGCTTTTTTGGGGAAATTAGGACGCGACATACAAAATACCTCCATTAAATCACAAAGATTATACCACATTATTACATCAATTATACATCAATGTCATATAATTATGCCGAGGATTACTATTATGAATGAAAGAATTTCTAAATTAAAGAGAATCATGAAACAAGAAAACATTGATCATGTTCTTGTTACAGACTATTACAATCTGAAGTACTTTATTAATCTAGACTTGAATTCAGGTGAAAGAATGATTGTTCTTCTAGTTAGTAAAGATAAAGAAAACATTTTATTTATTAATGAATTGTTTTCGCTTCCTTCTTCAAAACACTACAAAAGCATTTACTACAACGATACTGATGATTGTATTAGTTTACTTTCAAACCACTTATCTGGTAAAGAAATTTATATTGATGGTAAATGGACAGCTTCCTTTTTATTGAGATTAATGACTCGATTTTCCGCAGATTATAAAGATGCTAGCCATTTAATAACCAAGCTTAGGGCAATCAAAGATACTAAAGAAATACAACTTTTGCTTAAAGCTTCTTTAGATAACGATGAAGTAATGAAGAAGATTTTCCCTTATATAAAATTAGGTATTAGTGAAAAAGAAATTTATAATCATTTATTACTTGAAATTGAAAATCTAACTCACGAACCCGTGCCCTTTGATCCCATTGTAGCTTTTGGTAAAAATGCTAGTAATCCTCATCACATATCCAATGATACCATTTTACAAAAAGGTGATGTTTGTCTTATTGATATGGGCTGTCGCCATCAAGGATACTGTTCTGATATGACTAGAACATTCTTACAAAAAAATGAAAAAATGGAAGAAATATATGAAATTGTTAAAAACGCTAATAGGTTAGCTATTGAAACTATACAACCTGGCAAGAAATTTTCGGAAATTGATAAGGTAGCCAGAGACTATATCAACTCTTTTGGCTATGGACAATATTTTACTCATCGTTTAGGACATGGTATTGGACTTGAAGTTCATGAAGGTTACGATGTTTCTTCTACTAGTGAAACTGTCATTGAAGAAGGTATGTGTTTCTCAATTGAACCTGGAATATATTTACCAGATGTTGGAGGAGTTCGCATTGAAGATTTAGTTATAGTTTCAAAAAAAGGCGCAATTGTTTTAAATAGTTTTTCAAAAGAAAAACAGTTTATATTGAAAGGTCTATCTTACAGATAATTCTAAATTTGGCCTATCAATTAATATAATGAATTTTAATAATTATGGAGGTAGTTTAAATGGCTAAGAAAAAAAGATTTAAAAAAATATATTCGCAAGGTGCATTAAAACCTAAAGAAATCTGGGTAGATACAGAAACTGGAGTTAATTATTTTTATTATGAAGCAGGTTATTTTGGTGGATTTTCTCCATTACTAGATAAAGATGGCAAACCATTAATTTCTTCAGTTGATGAAATAGAAGAAGTTTAAAATTCCGTTTAATTAACGTGTTTTATAAATACTATTCCACCCCTAAATTTTAGGTACGTCGTGTAATATTCAGTAAAGGTGATTTATTTTCCTTGACAATTGTGTAATAAGCTATGATCAAAGAAGTTTCAGGACAATCTCAAACTATCTATTAAGAAATTTCTTACATTTACTCGCAAGTCATCTTTCTGAATATTACACATTTTTTGTTTCATTATATAAATAGATAAAAATTTGAATTAATATTAATAAGGCGGTAGATTGAATCTTTTATCGCCTATAATTATCTCAAAAAGGCTTGTTTGTGACGTCGCGTCATGAAATATAATACGTATTAGGAGGATAATATTCATGGAAAAATACCGAGCAATACCAGAAGGTTTTATGACAGTAGGCGAAGTGGCCCGAAAAATTGGTGTTACTGTTCGCACTCTACAATACTACGATAAAGAGGGATTACTTTCTCCTTCTGCTAAAAGTGAAGGAGGACGAAGACTTTATACAGATAAAGATTTAGTTATACTTCATCAGATTATATCTTTAAAATCACTTGGGTTTTCTTTAAGTGATATAAAGCAGAATTTGATATCTTTAGAAACGCCAACTGATGTAGCTAAAGCACTTACTGAGCAAGCAAATGTAATAAAAAACAAAATAGAAGCATTATCATCTTCTTTAATAGCAATCAAACAACTAAAAGAAGAAGTCTTGCAGATGCAAACAGTTAATTTTAAGAAATATGCTGATATTATTGTTAATCTTCAAATGAATAACGAATATTACTTTTTGATTAAAAAATTCGATGATGATACTCTTGATTACATTCGTAACAATTTTGACAAAGATAGTGGTTTGGATTTTATCAATAGGTTTAATCAGTTAAGTGAAGAAATTCTACAACTGCAAAAAGAAGAGGTTCCTGTTGAAAGCGAAAGATGTCAAAAAATAACGGAATCTTATTGGAACCTGATTTACGAATTTACAAAAGGCGATATGAGTATGCTGCCAAAATTATTTAAACTTGTAGATTTTGAAAATACTCCTAATGAATGGGAACAAAAACAGCTTCTTATTAATGAATACCTATCTCCCGCTTTGGTTATTTATTTCTCAAAACTTGGAATAAATCCTTTTGAGGAGGTTAAATAATGGATATCGCTATACAAGTTAACAACTTAAAAAAGAGTTATGGAAAACATCTTGTTCTTAAAGAACTTGACTTTACAATTATGAAAGGTGAGATTTTTGCTTTTCTAGGTATTAATGGCGCAGGAAAAACTACTACCTTGGAATGTATTGAGGGATTAAAAAGTTACGATAGCGGTAAAATAACTATAAATGGTAAAATGGGTATTCAGTTACAGTCCTCATCGTTACCTAATCATATCAAACCAATGGAGGCAGTTAAATTATTTTCCAAATGGAATAACACCGTTATTGATTATGCTATGTTGAATGCTCTTGGTATTGAAGAAATCAAAAATAAGAAATATCTTCAATTATCAACTGGACAAAAAAGACGATTACATCTTGCTTTAGCGTTAATTGGTAATCCAGATATCATTTTTCTAGATGAACCAACAGCAGGGTTGGATGTCGAAGGCAAGTTGTCGTTACACCAGCAGATTCGCAAACTAAAATCACAGGGAAAAACAATTGTTTTAGCCAGCCATGATATGGCAGAAGTTGAAAGCTTATGTGATCGTATTGCCATTTTAAATAGTGGCAACATTATATTTTGTGGCACTCCCAAACAACTTATTGATAAAGTAGGAAGAAAATATCTTATTAAAATTAAAACTGAATATGAAGAAATTTCTTTTGAAACAGATAATATTGAAAATTCCTTACTTTCTATACTTGAAGAATTAAAACAAAAAGAAGTACATCTATTAGATATAAAAGTTGACCGCGGGACACTTGAACAACACTTTATAGAATTATCAAGGAGGGAAGCATAATGAATGGTTTTTTATATGGTTTAGCATTACAGTGGAAATTAGATATAAGAAGTAAATCCATTTTAGTTACTTGTTATATCGTTCCAATTCTTTTTACTCTCATTATGGGTGGAATATTTACATCAATAATGCCTGAAATGAAAAGCACACTGACACAATCAATGCTTGTACTAAGCGTTTCAATGGGGGCTTATATTGGGTTTCCTCCAGCGTTAATCGAAACTTATGGAAGTGATATAAAAAAGGTCTATAAGGCTAATGGAGTACCAATGTATTCAGGTCTTGTTACAATGTACATTTCTGCTTTTGTTCACTTGATGATTAGCAGTGTTATTATAATGTTACTTGATTATGTATTGTATGAAGCAATTTTGCCTAATAATCTTATAGAATTCTTTTTAGGACTTGCTGTATATGTTATTGTATCGCTAAGTATTGGAAGTATATTAGGATTGATTATAAAAGATCAAGCAAAATTAACAATGATATCACAACTTTTATTTCTTCCATCAATTATGCTTTCAGGAATTATGTTTCCAAGTGACTTTCTGCCTGAATTCTTTAAAAATTTAGGTTATGCTTTCCCAGCATCATGGGGATATCAACTAATGTTAGATGGTGGTTTTCGTCTTGAAAATTTGTGGTATTTATCTTTTGTTTTTGTTACAGCAATAATAGCAATAACAATTCTTCTAAGAAAACAAAAATTTGAATAAATATATTGTTTTATTTTAGTTTTAAAAGTATAAAATTCATTATTTACTTTTCTTTTAATACGTTTAAATAGGAATGTGCTTTTAAATTTTATTTTAAATATTATATTGCTATTACTATACAAACATACTATAATTTAATCAATTTTTGTGAAAGCGAAATGGTTGATTAACCTTTACGCTTGACAAGTCTTTATTCGCGGTTGTGGAAATTAACTTCCCCCATAAAAAAAGCACAGTATATCACAAAAAGTTGGGCGTTAAAAACCGCACGAATGGAGAAAAAAGAAAAATGTTTCAGTTATTAAAAAAACAATCTCCAGCAAGAATCCTCGCTTTGGGATTTGCTATAGTTATTTTACTGGGTTCAGTTCTTTTGATACTTCCTTGTAGTGTTAAACAAGGTGTACAACTTAAATATGTTGACTCACTTTATACTTCTACTAGTGCTGTTTGTGTAACTGGTTTGGTTGTAGTAGATGCAGGAGACACCTTCACTCCTCTTGGTCAGTTTTTTTTAGTCTCATTAATACAGATTGGTGGTCTTGGAGTTGCCTCTGTTGGAGTTGGCATTATTTTAGCAATGAGAAAAAAGATAGACTTGAAAAGTAGAAACTTGATTAAAGAAGCTTCAAATCTAGATTCAAGAAAAGGTATTGTTCGCTTTGTGAAAAATGTTTTACTGATAACATTTATTTTTGAACTAACTGGTGCAGCATTAAGCTTTATTGTTTTTATACAAGACTATCCTTTACTAAAAGCATTGTGGATTAGCTTGTTTCATTCGGTAGCAGCTTTCAACAACTCTGGTTTTGATATTTTAGGCAATTTTCAAAATCTAATTTCATATCAAAAAGACGTTATGTTAAATCTTGTTACTTGTGGTCTAATTTTTTTTGGTGGTATCGGTTTTCTTGTGATTCAGGAAATATGGAATAATAAACTTAATTGGAAAAGATATTCCATGCATGCAAAAGTAGTTATTAGTGTCAGCATCACATTGATTGTAATTGGCACAACACTAATTAAACTAACTGAAAATATTACTTGGTTAGGAGCACTATTTCATAGTGTTTCCGCAAGAACAGCGGGTTTCTCTACTTATTCATTAAGTGAATTTTCAAATGCAGGGTTACTTGTACTAACTGTACTAATGTTTATTGGCGCTTCTTCTGGTTCAACTGGAGGCGGTGTTAAAACAAGCACTTTCTTTGTTTTGCTTCAGGGAATAAAAGCTGCCGCTACTAACAAATCAGAAAAAGCTTTTTATCACGCTATCCCAAAAGATGCGTTTCATAAAGCAGCAATTATTGCTTTATTGGCAATATCTGTTGTTATTATAGGTTCTTGGCTGATGGTTGTTATGGAACCTAACATCTCTCTTATGGATGCTATATTTGAAGTCACAAGTGCTTTTGGTACAGTTGGTTTATCTACTGGCATTACAACAAAATTAAGTGTTGGTTCAAAAATTTTATCGATAATTATCATGTTTATCGGAAGACTTGGACCACTAACAATAGCTTCATTATGGCACTTTGCGAAGCCTGAGCGTGTAAGCTATCCTGAAGGAAATATTTCAATTGGTTAATTTGGAGGAAAAATATGTTTGGAAAAAAACAAAAAAATACAACAACTTATGGGATTGTTGGAATTGGACACTTTGGTAAAGCTCTTATCGAAGAATTAGCAGCATCTGGTTCAGAACTCATCGTTTTAGATAATGATGAAGAAAAAGTTCGTGAAATAAGTGAACTGACTGAAAATGCTTATGTCGTGAAAAGTTTAGATAAAAAGTCGCTTCAAGAAACGGGTATTCAAAATTGTGATGTTGCAATAGTTTGTATTGGCGAACATATGGATATATCTATTCTTACTGCGCTAAATTTGATTTCTCTTGGCATCCCTAAAGTAATTGCTAAAGCTACAAGTGTTGAACATGGTTTAGTTCTTGAAAAAATTGGCGCAGAAGTCGTTTATCCTGAACGTGATATGGCAATACGTTTAGCTAGTAGGCTGGAAACTGCTAGAGAATTAGATATTATCCAATTAAGCGAAAAAATTAACATTTCAAAAATGCCAGTTCCTGAGCAAATTATAGGAAAATCTGTCGAAGAGTTAAACTTACGTGCTAAGTTTGGCTTAAATATTATTGCTATTGAAAATTATGGACATGTTGTCGAAAATGTCTCGCCAGATTATGTTTTTAAACAAAACGACATACTTTTCCTTGCAGGAAGTAAAGAAGGAATAACTAAATTCAACCATTGGACAACCTTAAATAATTAATATTATTTAAATATATTAGATTTTATATAAAAGATAATCTTCAATATAAGTATTCTAAAGAAATCTCAAATAAAAGGAGGCATCTTCTTGCATTTGTTTAAAATAAAACATTAACTATTAATGAATCTATTTCTGCTAATGCTTACTAGTACTGCCTCCTTTGAATTTGACATACTTGTAAACTTAAAGAAAAAATACTTTAACTTCTTGTCTGTGTTTTACAAAATAAACAAATATTATAAAAAAATATAAGAGGTATCAAAAAAATGATTTATGCAATTATATTATTTGCAATTACTTACATATTAATGTTGATGTATGCTAAATATCATACTCATATTGCTCTAGGGTCAGCTCTCATTTTTATTTTAACTGGGATGTTACCGCTTGACCTAATATTCAATTCAATTGATTTTAATGTCCTATTAATGATTGCTGGAACAATGGGACTAGTTCAATTATTCATCGATAGTAAAATGCCAGCACATCTTGCAGACCTGTTGATGGAAAAAGTTCCGAATATTCGAACTGCTGCAATAGCACTGGCTCTTTTTGCTGGTATCATATCAGCTTTTATAGATAATGTAGCAACAGTCTTAATGATTGCTCCCATTGCACTAGAAATATGTAAAAAAATTGATACTAATCCAGTGCCATTTATTATTGCTATTGCGGTTTCATCCAACTTGCAAGGTGCAGCAACAATGGTCGGCGATACTACCGCCATTATGCTTGGCTCTTATGCTGATATGAATTTTTTGGATTTTTTCTTTTATAATAAAAAACCAGCTATCTTCTTTGCTGTAGAACTTGGCGCTGCTGGTGCTGCATTAGTTTTAGCATGGTTATTTCGTAAAGAAAATAAAAAAATCATCAAAAACACTTCTTTAACAGTTGTTAATGATTATCTGCCTACAAAATTATTGTTAATAATGGTTGTATTAATGATTGGTGCCTCTTTTATCGAAAACAAACCTGCAATTACAAACGGAATGATTTGTGTTATATTATTAATTATCGGAATTCTCCATATTATTCAAAAAAATCGTGACAAAGAAATTATAGTTCATATCTTTAAAGCCATCGATTTTGAAACAATAGGACTTCTTTTTGGACTATTCTTAATTATTGGCGGGATTACTCATATGGGAGTTCTTGATGCTGTTGCTGAACTTCTTGCAAAACTTGGCAGTGGAAATCTGTTTATTTTATATACTGTTGTCGTTTGGGTATCAGTCATTTTATCAGCTTTTATAGATAACATCCCCTATGTCGCCACAATGCTCCCTATTATTACTGGTTTAGCAGAAACCTTAAGTGTTGAACCAGCACTCTTATATTTTGGTTTGCTATCTGGTGCAACACTTGGAGGAAACTGTACCCCAATTGGCGCATCCGCCAATATTGCTGGTATTGGTATCCTGCGTAAAGCTGGCTATAAGGTTGAAACAAAAGACTTTATACGTATTGGGATTCCTTTTACCTTGGCAGCAGTAATTCCAGCATACGTTTATTTTTGGTTAATATATGCTTAATTAAAAATTAATTTAGTAAAAAACAGCAGAGTTAATTTCCCTCTGCTGTTTTTAGGTTATTTTTTCGACAATTCTTTCAAGAAATTTATTGCTTCATTTCGATTTTTAAAAATGATGATGTTTTTATTTAGTTGCTCTACCAACTATTGCGATAATTTTAGTTGCTATATGTTTTTTCATCTAATTTCTTTAATCATTGAGTATTCATTTAATAATGTGCCGTTTTTTAAACGAATAGCATTTGGTTTTATTCCGACGATTTTAAATCCCATCTTTTCATACAAGGCTTTTGCACGCTCATTACCTTCAACAAAATCTAACTCAATTTGAATAATATCTTTATTTTTTTCTGCTATTTTAATAGCCTCTTTCATTAAAACTGTTCCAATACCTTGATTCCAAAATTCTTTTAATATCGCAATTCCAATTCTGGCACGATGTTTTGTCTTTAAGTTATTGCTCCATGAAATACCACAAACACCAACCACTTTCTCATCAGCTATACACACTACCACGGCCTCATTATCTGAATTATTTACTCTATTAATAAATTCTATTTCTTTTTCTAAAGTATACTTACTACATTCTTCAGGATATCTGATAATAAATTCTGTTTCTCCTGCCGATTTGTATAGATAATCTATCATATTTTGAGCATCTTTTTCTTCAGGACTGCATACTGTAGCAATTCTTCCATCTTTTAATTTAAAATTAAATTTATCTATTACCATAACTATCTCCCTTTAATTTTTAATTATAAACCCAATTCAAAATTATTGGCGATATCTCAATAACAAAATGTTTTTCATTAATATCTATACATGGATGAGATTTAGCTATTTGTATTGAAACATTAGAAATTATTGTTTCTTTAAATTTTTTAAAGTCTCCAAAAACAACGTATTGAGCTGCTATGTATTCAATTTTATTATTATCTGGTTCTAATGGCATTGTTTCAAATGGCTTTTCAATGTTTACTCCAATTCCTTCCAAATAATTAGCTACCAAAGGATAAGTTTTTTTGATTTCTTTAATATAATTTTGGCAATAATTACAATCGCATAAATCCGTTAATAGCATATTTTCATAGTATGTTCTAGTAGCTTCGATATTCATTTTTACCTCACAATTTAATTCTCTAACATTTTAACTAGCCAAAGTGAAATGGCAAAATTTGATTAAGGATAACTGCCATTATAATTCCCAATACAATGACATATATCATTTCCTTTTTTTCTCTTTTTAAAAATAACACTGTTATTATAAATAATATTAATTCTAGCACATTGTTAACATCAAAATAAAATATTCCATAACTGAAAGTTAAGTTAAACATTGCACTAAATATTAGTGCGCTGATAATAATCGCTATCTTTCCTTGTCCCTTGGCAAGCCAAACAACAAAAGCTAAAAATGGAGATATTAACGTTAGTGTAGCCCATATCATAGCATAGTGATAAGGGAAAAATCCCGCTACATAATATGAGTATAGATAATAACTTATTACCATTGCGCTAAAAAATAGTAGCACATACAACCCAGCTCTATATGGAGACTTAGTAAACAATGCTATTGATTGGGCAATAAATATCCAGATTGCCATTCTACTTAAAAAATTACCTATATCTAAAATTTCTAAAATTGGTGGTAATTCATTAATTGCTGTTGTATCAAGAAATTTTGATATTACTCCCATTACTACTCCAAAAACAACAAAGAACAAAGAAAACTTTAATATCTCTATTTTCTTTATTTTAGTGCTTTTTCTTATTTTTTCCATTTATAATTTTCTCCATATTTTTCTATTTTTTAATAGCTATTTTATCCATATTTTCTAACCTAATTTCCATATTTCTTATTATGTTAAAGTCCAGCTTATAGTATTTAATACAAGCTGGACTTTTACTTTAATTTTTATACTAGTTCTAAATCTCCAGGAGTATAACCTGCATCTTCAATGATTTGATATATTTCTTCTACCGAGAAATCTGAATCAATAAGCACTTCTTTTTTTGCAAGTTTATATGTTACAACTGCCGTTTCTGATTCTGCTTCAAAAGCTTCTCTAATAATTTCTGCATCATGTTTGCTTTTCATATCTTCTACATTAACTTTATATGTGTACATATTTAACATTACCTCTTTCTATTAATAAGACAATAGCTAGTGCTACAACACCTTTTCCCTTTCCAACAAATCCTAATTTTTCTCCACGAGTTGCCTTAATATTAACCTTTGATACATCACACTTTAATACATCAGCAATATTTTTTTCCATCTGTTGCTTATATGGTGCTAGTTTTGGCTGTTCAATGAGAATTGTTGAATCAATATTTCCTATTTCATAATTGTTATTTGTCATTATTTTTTCTACTTCTGCCAATAACAACATCGAAGAAATACCTTTGTATCTTTCATCAGTATCTGGAAAATGTGTTCCCAAATCACCTAATCCTAAGGCACCAATAATTGCCTCAGCAATCGCATGTAGCAAAACATCGGCATCAGAATGACCTAAAAGTCCTTTTTCGTGTTTTATTTTAACACCGCCAAGGACTAATTCTCTATTTTCTACTAGTTGATGCATATCTATTGCCTGTCCAATTCTCATAATTTTTCCTTTTTATAATTTTAACATATTTTGTTGTTTATTGTCTTAATATGTTAAAATATAGGCATGAATAAAGTGCTTGTAATTGGATCAACACATAAAAGCGAAGTCATCTCTATCAACGAATCTCTTGTTAGTGGAGAAGATTTTTTATGTCAATATAATACTTACTTAACTGGTGGTCAATATACTGTAGCTTACAACCTAGCATTTTTAGGTGTTGAAACTTTTTTTATCACTCGTTTTGGCTATGATATTGATGCCAGTGCAATGATGTTAAAGTTAGATAATTTGAATGTGGTTATTCATTCAAGAAACTTGGACTTTAAGCAAACACCAATAAAAACTTATATTTTTGATAAGGACAATACAACAACTTTAAACAATATACCATATAATAGCTATCCTGATATCCATGATGGACTTCCGCAAGAATTCTTTATTAAAACAGATGCGGTTATTGTAAATGCCCTAAATTATCATTATTTAAATACTATTATTAATTTGCATCCTAACCTAGTATATATTTGTGATAATTATATTCCTAGCGATTTACTGCTAGATAAAATTGAAGGATTGATTTTAGAAGCGGATTATTTAAGAAAAACGGTTAAGGAAAAAGATTTTAATGACTTTGCCCATAGCATTATTAATAAAGGAGTTAATTGGATTTTAATAACTGATAAAGGAAAAAAGGTTAATGTTTTTACAAAAGATGGCTTTGACTGCATTGAAAAAGAACAATGTGGGGTAAAATATTTGGGCACACACGAGGTTTTTGTTAGTATGTTTGTGGCTAACTTGGTTAATGGAAAACTATTTTCTGAAGCAATTGTCAGTGCTTTAAACATTTCTAACGAATTATCTTATGTTGATGACCTGCAACTAAGCGAAGAATTGTATTAAAGAGAGGTAGAAAAATGAGTTCATTTAAAGATTTACGAATTGTTGATAACTTTTATCAAACTTCTTCATTCTTCCCAATGCCAACAGTATGTATTTCAACTATCAATGATGATGGTAGTTTGAATGTTGGATCATATTCTCTATGTTTCCCATACTATGTTGCGGGAAAAGAAAAGTATGCGATGTTGCTATCTTGTCGTAACACATCAAATACTTGTCACAATTTATTAAAAAGGAAAAAATGTGCAATAAACTTTATTGATGATAGTAGAAAAACATTTAAAGAAGTTGTTAGATTAGGTTATCCAGGACCATCAGATGAAAAGATGAAGGATTTAAAATTTGAAATGGAACCTGGCCAGACTGATCCAACAGATAAAAATCGTCCACCAGTAATTAAAAGTGCTTTTCAAGTATTCGAGTGTACTTGGGCAGATCACTTAGAAGGAGCAAGCAAATTTAACGCTGATGACATTGATGATGGCCATCCTGGTCCATATAATAACTTCAATGGTATAACAAGCAAATATGGGGCATTGTTTATTCTTTACATTGATAAGATTTTGATGAAAGAAAAATATTATAACGCTATCGTAGATGGTGTTAATAAATATAACTTCCCTCCAGTACCAGTAGACTATGGTTACAGAGATTCTACTAATTTCTGGTATACTCAATTCCCTAAAATTACAAAGCCTATTTCAGAACCAATTCCTGCACCAAAAGAAGCAGATTTAATGTCAATTAAGTATGCAGCAGAAAGAGCGCATCCTGAAATTAAATTTACAGATGCGGCATTGAAGAACTTTATTAAAGTTCCTCGTCCTTTCTTAAAAACAGTTTTGAATGGTTGTATTGCTTGGGCAAAAGAAAACAACGTCACCTTAATTGATGATGAACATGTTAAAATCATCAACGATAAACGTAACGCAGAAAAACAAGCTAGAAAATAGTAAACAAAAATGAACTCTAATATGAGTTCATTTTTACCAGTTCTTTTCTATTTTTTCTCCTAAACTGTTATAAATACCAAACAGTTGAGGATTATTGTTTCTTAAACCTTTTACTACTGCAATTTGACTTCTAGTAGTAAATGCCTGTGTCCTATAACAGATAATTACACCTTCTCCAATTTGATGTTTTCCTTGAAGTTTGAAGTGATAATCTATATTGTTGTCTTCAGCACTACATTCTACTTTTTTACAGTTTTCTAAACTAGTTCCTACCAAAGCTCTTTGTAAACCTCCTCTTCGGTAAAAACCTCCACCATAACAATGGCTATCTTCTTTATAAGTGTGTGAAACTTCACTTACATAAACATAACCAATCTTTTCAGGTTTCTCTGTATCCTTATGTAAAGGTGTTGTGGCTGTTAGACCGTGTCCTGGTTCACCACAGTTTCCTCCATATTTATGGATTGTTTCAATTCCTCTACAACATGTTACTGATGGAAGATTTATTAACAAATTTTTATATCCTTTTTCTTTGACAATTTTTCTCGCTTTTTCCATAGCTTGCATATTTACTGTAGCAACAATGTCTTGTTTTTCTTTATCATATAAAAATGCAGGGAAAATTGTTAAACCAGCAAATCTTACATTTTTCAATTTTTCCACATCATCAATAAAACACCTTAAATCTTCAACATCAAACCCGCCTTGCTGACTGCCATATAAAAATGAGTCTTCATCTACCACTCTAGGCATTATATCTTGAATATGATTTTGTTTTTTAGCAACTTCATTAATTCTTTCAACCATTTCAAAATTATAGACCGTCATAATTTCAGGCTTGTGTTTAATAACTATTTCTAATGCAGCCTTAGGAACTTGTACTAAATGACCCACATTTCCAAGCTTTATATTGTTTTCGATCATTATTAAAGCCTCTTTGAAATCAACTGCCACAACTCCATCAAAACCAATTTCCATCAGACCTTTAGCTATCTCAGGATTTCTACCTATTTGTTTTGTCATGAAAAATAGTTTTATATTAAATCTATCCGCAATTTCTTTCATTTTCTTGCCATTTTCAATTATCGTGTCATAGTCTAATACATACGTATCAGGTAATATTTGACCTTCTTGTTGCAATTTAAAGGCAAACTCAATTAATTCTGGGTTTTTTTCTATCGCTTTATCTAAAAACATTATTTTCTCTCCTTAATAACCGTTGAAAACAAAACTCCTCACCTAAAAAGTAAGGAGTCTAATACTTCTCAAATTGATATACAAGTCTTACATTGCCATTAAATTTAGCTCCTTGGTCAACAACAAGGTTTCTACAGATAACATCACCAACAACATTGGCACTACTTCTAATTATTACTGAATCTTCTGCCTTTATATCACCATTGATATTGCCATATACTTCAATGTTTCTGCATTTTATATTTCCTTCGACATTTGAACTATTGCCAATAATACCATCATAAATAATGCTTACATCACCATTAATAACGCTCTTATCTCTAGCTATCAGGTCTCTAGTTTCTAAATTGCCGTTGACACAACCATAAATACTACTTAATCCATCAGTTTCTACAGAACCATTAACTTTTCCATATACTTCAATTGAGCCTATAATTTTCATATTCCCCTCAACTGTAGTATTTAATAGAATCAAAGTTGTATTTGGATCAGTATAGTCAATAAAATCAATCATCATTAAGCCTTAATAAACTGGTCTACATCCAAAACAAAAATTGTTGCTCCACCAACATTAACTTCTACTGGATAAGCAGCATATTGGCCAATGTCAAATGATGTGGTAGCTGGAATAATTTCTGTTCTTTTTTTACTTTCTTCTTTAATTAATTCAATGGCTTGTTCAACTTTTTCGTCTTCAGTTCCAATTAACAGTGTTGTATTTCCTGCTCTTAAAAAACCTCCTGTTGTAGATAATCTAGTTACCATAAAGCCATGTTCAGTTAAATTTGCGCTTACCGCTGAACTGTCATCGTTTGAAACAATTGCAATAATTAACTTCATGTTTTTATCCTCCTTAAACATTAAATCTTATAAACATAATATCGCCATCTTGGCAAAGGTATTCTTTTCCTTCTACTCTTATTTTACCTGCTTCTTTTAAAGCTAGTTCACTTCCATAAGTCATTAAATCCTCGTATTTATATATTTCAGCTCTAATAAAGCCTTTTTTAAAATCTGTATGAATTATTCCTGCACATTCAGGAGCTTTCATTCCCTTGGTAAATGTCCAAGCCCTAACTTCATCTTCGCCCACGGTAAAGAAAGTACATAAATTTAACACTGAATAAGTTTTTAAAATAATCTCATCTAAACCACTTCTATTTAAACCTAAATCACTTAAAAACAGTTCCCTAGATTCTTCATCTAAAGCAGATATTTCCTCTTCCATTTGAGCAGTTATACCCACCACTTGATTATTTTCTTTTTCTGCAAATTCTTTAACTTTTAGATAATATTGACAATTATCTAAATTAGCCACATCATCTTCTGAAACATTAGCGACATAGATAACAGGTTTAGCTGTTAATAATTGATAGTTTTTAAGAATTTCTTTTTCTTCTGGCGAAAACTCTATCCTTCTAGCCATTTTTCCTTCTTCAAGAGCCACTTTCAATTTCTTTAACATTTCAAATTCTCTGACAGCATCTTTTTCTTTGGTTGTTAAAGCTTTTCTTTCAACTTTAGAAAGACGATTATTAACTGTTTCTAAATCAGCTAAAGCTAACTCTAAGTTTACTATTTCGATATCTCTTATTGGGTCAATAGTATTTTCGACATGGACAATACTACTGTTTTCAAAACATCTTACTACATGAACAATAGCATCTACTTCTCTTATATTACCTAAAAACTGATTTCCTAATCCTTCACCCTTTGATGCTCCTTTTACTAATCCAGCAATATCCGTAAACTCAAAAGTAGTTTTTATGGTTTTTCTTGGTTTAAATAAAGTTGATAGTTTATCAACTCTTTCATCAGGTACTTCGACAATTTTAATATTTGGCTTGATTGTCGCAAACGGATAGTTTGCTGCTTCTACTTGAGATTTAGTTATTGCATTAAATAAGGTTGATTTTCCGACATTTGGTAATCCTACAATACCAGCTGTTAATGGCATATTTTTAATCCTCTATTTCTAATTCGCAGGGAATAATCTTTTTAACTTTTTTTTCAAATTCACTTCTAGAAAATAAAACTGATGCTCCACATCCTAAGCATTTAATTCTTATATCAGCACCCATTCTAATAATCCTCCATTGTTTAGATTTCTTACAAGGATGCATTTTCTTCATTTCTACAATATCATTTAACTTATATTCCACAACTTACCTCTTTATTATTATATCACTATCTAAGATTACAGTCACAGGTCCATCATTAATTAACTCAACTTCCATGAAAGCTTGGAAAAGACCTGTTTCAACTTTAAGACCACTTTCTTTTAAAATATCATTAAACTTATCATACAATTGACTAGCTTTAACTAAAGGACAGGCATCAGTAAAAGAAGGCCTTCTTCCTTTTTTGCAATCTGCATATAAAGTAAATTGAGATACGGAAAGTATTTCTCCACCTATATCCATAATTGATAAGTTCATCTTTCCTTGATCATCTTCATTAATTCTCAACTCCAATAGTTTTTTTGCCATTATTGGTAAAATTTCTTCATTATCATTTGCTGAAAAACCAACAAGCAATAAATAACCTGCATTAATTGAACTATACAGTTGACCTTCTATTCTTACAGAGGCTCTTTTTACTCTTTGAATCACAATTTTCATATTTCTATTCTATACTATTTTGATTAATGTTAAAATATCTATAAGGAGAATATTATGCAACAACCTTTAGCTCTCAAATTAAGACCTACAAAACTAGATGAAGTGTTTGGCCAACAACATTTAATTGGCGAAAATATGCTGTTAAGACGCTGTGTCAACGAGCAGCATCTATTTTCGATGATCTTTTTTGGCCCTCCAGGTTGTGGGAAAACCACTTTAGCACTGGCAATTGCTAATGAACTTAATCTTCCTTACCACTCATTTAGTGCTGTTACTGGAAATAAAAAAGATTTGGTTGAAATATTTGAACACGCTAAACTTTCCAATGGGCTTATAGTAATTATTGATGAAATTCATCGCTTAAATAAAGATAAACAAGATTTACTTTTACCTCATATTGAAACTGGACTAATTACAGTAATTGGAGCAACTACTTCTAATCCATATTTTGCGATTAATCCCGCGGTAAGAAGTCGCTGCCATTTGTTGGAAGTAAAACCTCTTTCTTTGGAAGATGTTGAAAAAGCTATTGAATTTGCTTTAAATAGTGAAAAGGGTTATAACTCAACAATTTCTATTGATGAAGATGCTAAAAAACTAATCGCTTATCATAGTAATGGCGATTTAAGATATGCCTATAACTTAATTGAAATTTGTGCTATGGGTTGTTTTAACAACCATATTGATATTGAATTAGTTAAAAAATATTCTTCTATGGCTAATATGCATTATGATCATGATGAAGATGGACATTATGATGCTGTTAGTGCTTTCCAAAAATCTATTAGGGGAAGTGATGTCAATGCTGCTTTATTCTATCTATCTCGACTGGCCATGGCTAATGATTTAGATTCTATTGAAAGAAGACTTTTAGTCATTGCTTATGAAGATATTGGTTTAGCTAATCCCGCTGCTTGTGCTAGAACAGTCAATGCTCTTGATGCTGCTAGACGCATTGGGTTTCCTGAAGCTTTGATTCCGTTAGGAGTTGCTGTTATAGATTTAACTCTCTCGCCAAAAAGTAGAAGTGCCACAGATAGCGTTCATAGCGCTTATGCTGTTGCTGAAAAAACACCCTATGCTGTTCCAGTTTATCTTCGTTTAAATCCAGTGGGGTTAGCTGATGAAGATAAATATGATTATAATGCTTATCACAACTTCCATAAAATTCAATACTTGCCAGATGAAATCAAGGATATGGAATTCTATATTCCAAATGCTGCTAGCAGTTATGAAAAAGCTCTGGCTGACAACTATAAAGAACTCAAAAAGTATTATCGTACCAACAAATTAAAATCATTAAAATAATCGTGAATACGATTATTTTTGTATTAATAAGTTTCTTTTGTAGATGTCTGATCCTTTTATTATTAAAACTATTATTGTTAAAATAACTGCCATTAAGGCTAATATTGAACCATAAATACTAATATTAGAACTTATTATTCTTTGTGGAATAAATACCATTGAAAATAGCGGCAAATAACTGATATAGTTAATCAATTTACTTTTTATTACTTGTTCGCTGATAATCAAAACTAAGTAATATATTATTAATAGCCCTACATATAACAAGCCTTGAAATGAGGACATTTGCTGTCCGTTAGTATATTTACTTGTTATTAAAATAATGATTAATTGAATTAAAAGTAAGTTAAAAATCATTAATAATACTATTAATATCAGTTTTTCTATTGTTAACTCCAAACCACCACCTTCAGTAGATATTATCAAAAATCTATTTATAAAAATCGATAAACCCAAACATCTATCTTGAATAAATCTAATTAAATAACTTAATAGCAATTGACAAACTACTATGGATATTTGAATTATAAAAATTATATAAGATACTATTATTTTTTCTAACAAATGCTTTTTAGCATCAATATTAGTCAAAATAATGTTTAATACTCCACTAGTTTTTTCAATTATTATCTCATTACTAGAAGTACAACCATAATTAATAATTAGGAAAAAAGAGATTGCTAGTATTATTACTATACTTCCATCAATTATTTCTTCACTTTTTATAACTACTTCAGGATTAATATTTATATATTCATCAACAAATGAGCTTAAAAACTGATGGGATGATTTATATTTTTTAGCAATTACTTTTTTTATATCATTAGTAATTCTTTCTTTTGTTAATTGGTCTAATTCATATTTAGTTATTATTTTCCAATTATCATCTAGGTGTAAGATAACCTCATTTTCTTTGTTTTCTTTATCTGAAATCCTATAAGTCAATTGCTCATCACTTAATTCAATAAACCATTCATTGTATTCTATTAAGCTAGTGTCAATTAATACAGTGTCGATTATTTTTTCTTCTTTTAAGATAAAATCTATATGAAAACAACATAATATCATCACAAAAAGCAATATATTAACTATTATTGTAGTTTTGTTAAAAAATCTTCTTCTTAAATCAAACATAAGTAACTGTTTCATAATTTTTTATTTTATCCTCTATCGTTAATGGTCCATAATATACTATCACTTGATTTTCTTGCATTAATTTTTCAACTATTGCTTGTGCTGCTTTCTTATTTTCAACAATATATCTTATTGATTCATCATTAATAACCTTTGATACTATTTTTTCATTCTTTAATATATTTTTATCTTTCACTTCTATCACTCTTTTTTCTTCTTTAATTAAATCTTCTTTTTTAATGTCAATTTTTATCCTCGCCTTATCCAGATAAATATATCTATCACATATTTGGTTAATGGGTTGATATATGTGAGAAGAAATTAATATTATTTTCTTTTCTTTTTTTAACTGTTCTATCTCTCTTAAAAATATCTCGATATTTTCATGGTCTAATCCAGTAAAAGGTTCATCCATAATAATAATTTCAGGATTTTTAATTAAACAAACAATCAAGGTTAATTTTTGTTGATTTCCTTTTGATAATGTATAAACTTTTTTATCTTTGTATTCATATAACTTCATTTTAGATAACCATTTATCTATTTCTTGTTTATAGTTTTCTAATTTATTTATTCCTGTTATTAATTTTAAATGTTGATAAACTGTACAGTCTTGATATAAACTTCTTTGTTCTGGCAAATAACCGATTAATTTATGTTCAATTTTTTTGTTTTCAAACTTCACTTTCCCATTATCTTTTTTAAGAAGATTAAGTATCATTTTAAATAATGTCGTTTTTCCACTTCCGTTATTACCTAGTATGGATACTATATTTCCTTTACCTACTGAAAAACTAATGTTTCTCAAAACTTCTTTTTCAGCATATTTTTTTGATAGGTTTATTATTTCAAGCATAAAAAAACACCTCTACTTATTTATTGTAAGTAAAGGTGTAAATTCCTTATTTATTTTTTGAATCGTAAATTATTTTAAGTCGACGATTATTTCCTTCTCCTTCTGATTCTGTTCTAATATTTGAAAAAGTTGATAAATATTGGTGAATCACTTTTCTTTCATCATTAGTCATTTGACCAAGTCTGGCAGCAACTTTTGTTTTTTGAACTGTTTTAGCAATTCTTCCAACCATTGCTTTTAATTTATCATAACGTTCTTCTTTATAGTTGTTTACATCAATCAATAAATTAATGTGTCTTTTAAATTTGGAACTAGCTGCTCCTTTTACGACATTGGTAATTGCTTGTAATGTTTGTCCTGCTTTACCAATAATTACAGCATTATTATCCGCGTTTAATTTAACATCGAAACCATCCTCATTTGATTCAAGAACTATTTCACAATTCATATTAATATTATCAAAATATTGTTTAATATAATTGTAAATAAAATCTTCAATGTCTTTAGTGCAATAGGCTTCAATTACCGCTTTAGCGCCTATCCCAAATAAACCCCCTGGTTTTTCCTCTACAACAAAATAATTTAGTTCTTCTTTTGTTACATGTTTATCCCCACAGGCCAACTCTATGGCTTCTTCGACAGTTTTTGCTTCATATCTATTCATTGTCAATATACCTCATTTGAATATATAAAGTCTTGATAATGTTAGCTACCGCACTCACTAACCAATATACTGTCATCGCTGCTGGCCAGTTTAAACCTAATAAAACTACCATAGCAACCATGCTATAAACCATCATATTGTTATTTGGTGATTGCTGTCCTTCTTCTTTATATGCACGATAGTTTTTAGCTTCTTTCTTTTTCTTTTCAGCTAATATCTGTGGAATTTTAGTTGATAGTAATTGAGCTATTGCCATTAAAACAAATAACACAGCAATTGGCCAACCAGTAGATAGATCTTTAAATGCTGCTGATGGTCTAGTTGATAATGGAATACCTAAAAAAGAACCATTACATACCACATCTGCTCTTTGAACAGCATAAAACATTGAAATCATAATTGGAATTTGTAACATTGGAGTTACCAAAGATCCAAGTGGATTAACACCATGTTTAGCATATAGAGCTTGCATTTCCTGAGCTTGCATCATTTTAGCATTGTCATCGTCTCTGCCTTCATACTTAACTTGAATTTTAGTTAACTCAGGTTGAAGCATTTGGATTTTTTGAGATGATATTGTAGATTTAACTGTAAAACTTAAAGTAATTACATTAAATAAAATTGTTGTAATAACAATTCCTAAAAAACTACTATTTAATTTTGTGCCTATAAAGTTAACACATTGAGCTAATGGATAAACAAAGATGGCAGTAAAAAAGCTTTCATCCAACATTGCTTTCCATGGAGTAGACAAATAAATTATCTTTTCTGGTAAAGTAGCACCACTTTGATCGACGTTTCTTTGACATCCAGCAAGAACCGCTATCATAACTAATAAAATTATGATTAATGTCTTCTTGTTAGAAATTAGTTTTTTCATTATTCAAATTCTCCTTCATTCAGATTGCCATTATCTATTATAAACTGAATTATATAGTCGTGACAAATCATTTTTGTTATTTTGATAATCAGACTGCAAATATTTTGGTCTTACAATGAAAACAAAATCAAATCCTGTTTTAAAATTACATGACTGTTGAATCATCATTCTTACCTGTCTTTTTACCTTATTTCTTATAACTGCGTTGCCAATTTTTTTACCTACCGAAATTCCAATTCGATCATGTTCTTTTTTTGCAGGATGATAATACATAACAAAACTGCGACTTATTTTACACTTGCCACCAGTAATGATTTTTTGGAAATCTTCATTAGTTTTTACTCTTAATTCTTTTTTCATAACTTAACGGGTAAAAAAAGTTGCCAACGACAACTCTCTTTATTCAGATATTACTTTTCTACCTTTCGCACGTTTTCTTGCTAAGATTCTGCGTCCACCTACAGTCTTCATACGTGCTCTAAAGCCTACAAGTCTTGAACGTTTTCTTTTGCTCGGTTGATAAGTTCTTTTCATTTTAGACACCTCCCGAAAATTAATACATAATAGAGCAATTGCTTTATCATAATACTAAAATTTATCTTTTAAGTCAACCAAATTGTTAAGCAAACTAACAAGTGTTTTTCAAAATATTTATATATCAAAAAAGCTAAGTAGATAAATGGCACTAAAGCAATTTCTTCTTTTTTATTATTTTCTTTTACTAATCTATAGAAAGCAAAAATACTAGCAAAGCCAATTGTCAATAAATAAATTATTATAATCCCTTTTGTTTTGACCAATAATCCTAAAGTAAAGAAAAGTTTTATATCTGCTCCACCAATAGATTTTGTTATTAAGGCTATTACTAATAAAGGTAAACTGATAATTATCATTCCAATATAGTTGTTGATACTCCACTTTTCTATGGAAACAATAATTATCGTAACTATTAATAATATTAATTGATAACTATCTTTTATTTCTTTTATTTCAATATCTACTAAAGACATAAATAGCAATAAATTAAATATATAAAAGAATAAAAATTGTTGAATTGTGCTTTCAGCACTATTCCAACATGCTACCGCATTAATTCCGCCTAATAATTCAGTAATCAAATATCTTTTAGTTATTTTATTTTTACAATATGTGCATCTTCCTTGTTTAAGAACATAACTAACAATTGGAATCATATCTAAAAAGCTAAGTTGATGATGACAAACAGGGCAACAAGAACGTTCAAATATAAAACCTATTTTTCTTACTACTCTATAAGCTGTAGCATTAATAAAACTTCCAAATATTGTGCCAATAAAAAAGACAAATATATTTTCCATAATTAATATTTGTCTTTTTGTTTTATTTTTCCTTTTTCTCTAAATAATCAATTATTACATTAGCTGTTATATCACCGCTGACATTTAAGGTTGTATATAACATATCTAATATTTTATAAATTCCACTATAGAAACCAATGAAATCTAGTGGTATTCCTAGAAGTTGTAAGTAGGTTGCACCTATTACTACTCCACCATTTGGAATGCCTGGAGCCGACATATTTATTAACAGTGAAGCTACAATCATGATGATATAAGTTGTTGGTGTAACTTCAACTCCAAATAAACTGCTACAAAATAAGCCAAGTAAAGCAAACGATACTGCCCCTCCACACATATGAATTGTACAACCTAAAGGAACAACAATATCTGTTATTTCTCTATCAATGTTTAACTCTTCCTTACATAGTCTCATTGTTGTTGGCAATGTGGCTGCTGATGAGCAAGTTGTAATAGTAATAATCCATATCTTATAAATCTTTTTAACAAAAACAATTGGATTCATCTTGGCAAAAATCCAAACTGGTAAAATCATTATGACAAGCATCGTAATAAAACCTGCTAAATATGCGGTCAAAATATATTTAATACCTACCGCAAAAACAATTGAGCCATATCTAGCAATAGTATTAGACATTAGCGAGAAAACTGCTAGTGGTGTTAGATACATAATATATTCCAAAATTTTAAATAAAATATTCTTAAAACTTTTAATAACATCAATAACAACATCTCCCTTTTCAACTTTAGTTGCACAAAATCCTACTAAATAGGCAAAGAAGATAATGGCAAATAACTGATTTGTTTGAAACATACTAATAATATTAGTAGGAAATAGGTTAATGATAATTTCTTTAATACTTAAATTTCCTAAAGCTCCTTCATAACTAGATAACTCAAAGGTAAATCCTTTAGCTGGTTTAATTAATACTACAATAATTGAAGTTAAAAAGAAGGTCGCCAAAAACATCAAAGTAAATATTACTACTGATTTAACTATCAGTTTTCCTTTTTTCTTGGAAGAATCATAAATTGTTTCAGCTATACTAGTAAAAACTATTGGTCCAATCATAAATTTCAGTAAATTTATATATATTGTGCCAATGAAATCGATTGCTGTTACTTGCTCTTTAAATACTAGTCCACTTACTATTGCCATTAGTAGTGCTATTATTGTTAGAACGCTAATTCTTTTCTTCATTTTTCAACATCCTTTCGATGCATTTTATACCATCTTCTCTTTTTCCTAGTGCTGATATTCGAATGTAGTTATCACCAGCAAGTCCAAATACAATGCCTGGGATTACTATAATATTAAGTTCTTTTAAAAAATAGTTAAACATTTGCCAACTTGTTTTTTGATCTTTCGATTTCACCCACATAAATGGAGCATCTATTCCACCAAAGACTTCGTATCCAGCTTTTTTAAAACCCTCTCTTAATATTTTGGCGTTTTCTAGATAATAATCGATATTTTCTTTAATTAGTTTTTGTGATTGTGGCAGAAACACTGCTTCAGCAGCTTTTTGAGCTATATAACTAGCTCCATTAAATCTATTCATTGTTCTTCTTTTCCACACAACATTTATATCCTTATAAATTTGATTAGGGATAACATAATATGAACATCTTAAGCCAGTAAAAGAAGCTGTCTTAGAAAAACTTCTAAGCTCTATAGCGCATTTTTTTGCCTCTTCAATCTCATAGATGCTCTTTGGAATATCCTTGCTTCTAACAAAACCTTGATAGACATTATCAAAAATAATAACAGCTTCATTTTTCAAAGCATAATCAACCCATTTTTCTAAGTCTTTTTTATTGTAGGCATTTCCAATAGGGTTGTTTGGTGAACAGATATAGACAATATCATATTTTTTGTTGGGAATTTCCATAACAAAGTTTTCATCAAGAGTTGTATATTCAACTTTTCTATTTAATGCTGCTGCTCCATCACGATATATCGGATAGGTTGGATTAGCTAAAAGGACTGTGCTGCTTTTATCAAACAATTCTAGAATACTTGTTGAATCTGTCTTTGTTCCATCAGATACATATATTTCTTCTTTAGTAAAACCATACTGTTGATATTCGTTTTTAAGTATTGCTTCTCTTAAAAAGTCATAACCATAATAACCACCATAACCTTTGAAAGTATCCATGCTAGATAAATCATCTACTGCCTTATGCATTGCTTCAATAACTGGTTTTACTATCGGTTTAGAAACGTCTCCTATTCCTAGTGAAATGATTTCTGCATTTGGATTTTCATATTTAAAAGCCTTTACTTTTTCTGTCACATTAGCATAAACATCTTTCGTTTCCATTTGTAGTAAATCTTTATTAAGCATTTTGACACCTTCTTTCTTTTTTATTATATACTAAATTAGAGAAAGTAGTATTTCTTTGTTGTTTAGAAAGTGAGTAGCTATGAAAAAGGAATTATTAAATTTAAAAGATAAAATTGTCGTGGTCAGTAAAAATCGTTCTGTCGACGAAATCATGGAAATTTATAATCAAGGTTTTAGAATGTTTGGTGAAAACAGAGTTCAAGAATTACTTTCAAAAGTTGATTATACTCCTAGTGACATTCAATGGCATCTAATTGGACATTTACAAAGAAATAAAGTTTCAAAAGTAATCAAATTATGTAGTTTGATTCATTCTGTTGATAGTTTTAAATTGTTAGAAAAAATAAATCAAGAATCAAAAAAGCAAAATACTATCACTAATATCTTGCTGCAGGTGAATCTTGCTTTAGAAGACACGAAGTTTGGTTTTAATGAAAACGAAGTGTTAGAAACAATCAAAAAAGCTTCTATTTTCAATAATATTCTAATCAAAGGAATTATGGTTATCGGTCCTCATGTTAATGATGAACAGATGATTCTAAATATTTTTAACCAAGGATACAATTTATACAATAAATGTAAAGAAATAAAACAACATAATGTTTGTATTGATACCTATTCAGCTGGTATGTCTAGCGATTATAAATTAGCTTTAAAAGCTAATAGTACTCTTTTAAGATTAGGCTCAGTTATGTTTGAAAAAGATAATTTGTAAATTTTTATAATATTTACTATTTAGAAAGAAACGTATTAAACAATTAAATGTATAACACATAACAGTTTAACTCTAAAAAAGGTGATTTAAAATCACCTTTTTACATTCCAAAATTTCCTTGAATTAAAAATCTATGTCATAAAAATTTAAATAATAATTATTTTTAAACCTTCATAACAATTAAACTTTTTCCTTTATTTAAATACGACTTACAATATCTGGAAATAAGAAAGAATTATACAAACTACAAATGTTAGTAATAACAATGTCGTTGTTTTTATTTTCTTCCCTAACAGCCAATAAACCAAAACAAAAGCACATGCAGGTAAAAACTTAGGCATTATCCAGTCGATATACTCTTGGATTGGTGTAGTTATTCCGTTTATATCAATTACCCAAGGAATTTCAATAGAAATTTGTGAAGCAGCCATAGAGCCAACTACTAGCAATCCCAAGATTGCTGCTGCCTTACTAAGTTTATTAATCATTCCGCTCTTTTCCATATTGGCAAAGAATGTTGTTCCAGAATTATAACCAATCTTTAATCCATAATATCTTGATAAAAAACCAGGAACATTTATTGTTAAGAAAAACAAAACTGGACCCAAAACACTTCCTTGCGAAGCAAATGAAGTTCCAACACCTACAGCTATCGTTAATAGAGAACCCCAGAATACTGAATCACCAAATCCTGCCATTGGCCCCATTAATGAAGTTTTTACAGCACTTATTGATTGCTCATCAAAATCGGGATTGTTTGCATTTTCTTCTTCCATCGCTGCAGTAATTCCTGCAAGAAGAGTCACAATGTGAGGTGTACACGCCATAAATTCTAAATGCCTATGCAAAGCTCTTTTCATCTTTTCAGGGTCATCTGAATATAATTTCTTTAAAACTGGAATCATTGTAAAGCAATAATTAATATGTTGCTGACGTTCATAGTTCCAGCCTGAATCTAGCGTACAAGATCTTAAGAAAACTTGATTTAATTCTTTTTGAGTAATTTTCTTTACATTAGAATTCATTATCGTCAACTCCTTCCACTATAACTTCTTTCTTAAAGAAGTACAACATAGCTACTCCGATTCCGAAAAGTGCTATTCCAAATGTTGGAACTTCTAAATATGCAGTTGCTAAGAAACCAAACATTAACCATGGAGCTAATTCTTTTGACATCATATTTCTTGCCAAAATAGCAACCCCAATTGCAGGTAAAATCCCAGCAACAACATCCATAGCATGTGTAACAAATTCAGGAATGCTTGCCAATATTTTTTCAATAACTGGAATTCCAAAATAAAATCCAAGAGCTACAATTAAAGCCAAAGCTACTTTGTTTCCAATAGAAGCAGCTCTTACAACAACATCAATCTTGTCAGCATCTGCTTTATCTGCAAGCCTGTCACAAATGTGTGCTGCTTCAGGCAAAACAAACATCATCAAAAAGTTGTCAAAAATAGCTACTAATGCAGCTACAGGAATAGCTAATGCTACCGCTGTTTCAATATCAGTGCTCTGCAATACAACATAAGCAGTCCCAATAACCGCACCAGATACCATATCTGGTGGATTTGAAGCACCAATAGGGACAGCTCCCAAAAAAGCCAGTTCAAGCATCGCTCCAACCTTACATCCAGTTGGTAAATCGCCTAATACTGCACCTACTAATGTTGATACTACTATAGGTCTATTCCACATTGTAGAACCGACATAGCTATGCATATAGCCAAAAAATGCTACAGCAAATATTAGTAGGGTTTGTAATGTCAAACTCATATATTCTTCCTCCCTAAATTAACGTCATGACATCTATTTTTGGATCATTTGGAACCATTCTGACTTCCAAATTAATTCCTTTTTCATACATCTCTTTTAATTTTTCAATATCGCTTTCTGAAACAAATGCTGCCTTTGATATTTGTCTTCTATCATCAGCATTTTTCATTCCTCCAATATTGATACTAGTGATTGTTGGACAATTTAATGCAAGCCTATGAGCATCATCTACACTTTCTACAATTGTCAAAAGTTTATACTTATCAGTTTCTCCAGCAT
Organism: Erysipelotrichia bacterium; assembly: GCA_012800355.1. Classification (GTDB taxonomy): domain Bacteria; phylum Bacillota_I; class Bacilli_A; order Erysipelotrichales; family Erysipelotrichaceae; genus UBA1783. Next base: position 31,990 of record JAAZJL010000056.1, read on the forward strand.
TGATTGATTTTATAGAATCATTAATACTCTTCATAACCAATTTAACTCCTGATGGTTTTGCCATTCTTATTGCGCTCATACGTAAATCGTCTTTAGCAAGGCTGTCATTTGCAATTAAGATACAATCCGCTCCAACATTTCTAACCCATAAAAACGCTATTTGTCCGTGTAATAGTCTGTGGTCAATACGTGTAAGAACTATCATTTTGTCTCACCACGAATTTCTCTAACTGTTTTAAGCAATTCTTCAATATGTTCAAGGCATAATTCTCCATTATCCTCAAAATTATTTTTGAAATAACTTCCAATTATTGCTCCATCAGCGTATTTAAGTTGTTTTTTTACATTATCCTTTGTTACACCAGCAGCAATAAAAAGCGGAAAATCTTTTAACTCTTTTTTAAATTCAACAATTCTTTCTAAAGAGGTTTCTTCTCCTGTTTTATCTTGAGTAACACAAACAACATCACAACGTGTTTTGGCAATTTCAAGATCTTCTTTTAATGTTTTTTCTGAAAGCACAGGTTGATATTTAAATCTTACTCCACCTAAAACATATCCTTTATAATTTTTTCTCATTAAGTCAAAAAATGCTTTTAGAGTAAATTCATCTCTTGGTTTAACGTGCCCAACCACCGAATCAACCTGAATATAATCACAATCATATTCTTTTGCTAAATGAAATCCCATATAATCAACATTTAAGCAGTTTACACCATAAGGAATGTTGATATTGTTTGCTTTTATATATTCAAGCGCTCTTTTAAGGTCATCGTAATTTCCGTAATAATTTTCAACCATTATTCCATCAATGCCGCTCTTTATATAAATATTCAATTCTTTTTTGAACCTTTCAAAAACATCTTCTGAATCATTACCTTTTAAATGAAGCATACCTATTATTGGTTTTACATTCTTAAACACACTTAAAAAATTATTTTCTTTCATTTCGTGGCCTTTCCTCCTTTCTATTATTTTCAGCTTTTTGCTGTTTAAATCTCAAATCATACAATCTATTGTATCTTATTGTATTAATATAATACATTATAATACATCTTAAAAAGTTGTGTCAATGCTATTCTCTATATAATTAAATATTTATTGTGATATAATATTTTTATGATATTAAAACAATTAAGCCCTGTAACATTGCAAGAACAACTTTATAATAAGCTGTTAAAATCAATTGATGACGGCAGATATAAACCAGGAGACAAAATCCCGACCGAATATCAACTAGCCGAAATGTTTTCTGTGTCTCGAGTTACTGTAAGAAATGCTATTCAACGCTTGGTAAATGAGGGATATATTGTTAAAAAACAGGGAAAAGGTTCTTTTGTAAAAGAAAAAGTTTTTAAATCAAAACTCCATTTTGACAACAGTTTTACAGCAAACTGCCTGATGAACAATGCTAAACCATCTACCGAAATTATTGAAGCTACTTTAATAAAAGGTAGTGACGATTTACTGGAAAAATTAAAATGCAAAAGTGGTAAACTTATAAAAATTACTCGTGTTAGAAAAGTAGATGATAATCCATGTATTGTTGAAATTGATTATCTTCCCGATAGATTTAAGTTTTTATTGTCAAAAGATCTAACAGATGCTTCATTAACAACTCTTATTGAGAATAATACCGACAGTATACCTACCAAATTTATTGATAATTTTACTATTTCATATTCAAATAAAGAAAGTTCTGAATATCTTGGATGTCCTTTAAGCACACCTTTGCTGAAAATAGAACAAACAGTTTTAAATCAAGATGAAGAAATAATTTATCTTAATACTCAATATATTTTGACTAGTAAGTATATTTATTCGAAGACTTAGTTTAAAAAATACTTAATTATTTTTATAATCAATTAAAAATCTGGAAATACATTAATCCAGATTTTTTTAAAATAATTAAGTATTAAAATTTATAAACTGTCTTTTCTTCAATTAATCTAAAAAAATATTACAATATAAAACTTTAATTGCTTTATTTCTTTTGTTCTAGTGTAAGTATTAAGTTAATTTCTCTTTGTCCTCTTACTACTGTAATCTCTACTGTATCTCCAGCTGAGTAATTACAAAGCGCTGTTCTTAAATCTGTAAGTGATTTGATTTCAGCTCCATCAAAATTAACAATTACATCCCCAACTCTTAATCCTGAATTTCTTGCTGCATCTGTAACAATTTCTGATACATAAACTCCAAAAGTAGTAACGCTAAAATTCCAAGCCTGTTGCATTGTTTCAATAGAAACTCCTCTAATTCCCAGTTGTGGCCTTCCTTCAACATAACCATAAGTAATTAATTGTTTTACCACATCAATAGCATAATTAGATGGAATAGCAAAGCCGATACCTTCTATATACTCGCCTGCACTTTTAGCATTAACAATACCTATTAAATTTCCACCAACATCAAACAAGCCTCCACCAGAATTTCCTGGACTGATAGCAGTATTTGTTTGTAATAAGACCATTTTTTGACCTGCAATGGTAATTTCTCTACTTAAAGCACTTATAATTCCATCAGTTACTGTACCACCTAGTGTTCCTAATGGATTTCCTATCGCAATACAAATTTGACCTACTTTTATTTGGTCTGAATTACCAATTGTCGCTACTTTTAAACCCTCTGTTTCAATTTTTAATACTGCAATATCACTGACTAAATCTGTTGCAACTAACTCAGCTTTATATTTTTCACCAGAAGTTAAAACTACTGTAATGTTAGTAGCATCCTCAATAACATGATTGTTGGTAATAATATAACCATCACTAGAATATATAACTCCTGAGCCTGCTCCTTCAGTTATGTATTCGCCATAAAAAGAACTGTATTTAGTTGATTCAGTGTATACTTCAACAATGGTGTCTTTTATATTACTTACTACTTCGCTAATATCGGTTTTTCCTGATATAACAACTGTAGGACTGTTTACATTTTGGTTTGGTTGTTCAATTACAACTGTTTTATTTTCGACATTTTTAAGAACTACTTTAGCTGTGATAAAACTGCTTATTATTGATACAATCAACGTTAAAATTAACATCAATAAAATTATTCCAATAGGAAAACTTCTTTTTTCTTTTTTTTCATTATTGCTTTTTATTCTATCAATGGTATCAAAAATGTTTGTTGTACTATTATCGTTATCAACGATTATATAATCATTTTCAAAACTTGATTTTTCTTCCTCTTTATTTTCATATGGTTCATTCATAGAATGTTTCCTTCTTTCATATTTATGTCTGTTTTATAAACTACACTTCTTTCTTTTTTAGAGTTAATGCTATTGCTGCAATAAAACTAATTGTTCCAACTATCGCTGCTGTTAAATAAAGTATTTCTTTAACTCCCATTTTTTCTTCTACCGTTGGATAAGCAGGCAAAGTAAACTTTTGTAATGTTTTTTCACTCATTTCATAACTATAAATAGCATCATTACCTTCCAAATCTTTTAAGTAAACTAAGCGATAATTATTCATATTTTCTGCTAAAGAAATCCAACCATCAAACTGTTTACCTTCAATGTTTACCTTTATTGGTTTATAAAATTTTTCTAACTCTGTATATTTTGTGTAGTCAATAGCATTAATTAAATATTGTTTTCCATCAATTTCCAGTGGTTCAAACTTATTTCCAACCACATCGTTTTCTGCATCATATAAATAAAAGTTTTTGTTATTTTCGCTATCAACTAAATATATTAAATTCAGTTTACCTTTATAGAAAACTACAATTTCGTTTTCTTTTACAAGAATTTCTTTTCTTTCAAACCCTTCAGGAGCATTTACTTTATCTAAATTTACAACTACTCCTAAATTTTTATCTTCATAGACGATTTTTGGTTTTTCTTCAACATATAACTTTATTTTATATGTTTTTGTTGTTTTATCTTGAGCAACACAAACTACTTCTATTTCATTCCAGCCTTCTTTAACAGTTTCAGTTATTTTATTGATTGTTGCTTTTGAACTACTTGCTTTAGCCAATACCTTAATAGTTTCAGTATTAAGTGGCGCATAAGCAGTATATTCAAAAACATCTGATTCAAATGGTTGCTCAAATTCTATATTTTCAATCTGCAAAGAAGCTAGTGAAGCATCAGAAGATAAAGATGTTGTTGTCTCGTTATTCGTTGTTTTAGCCTTTATTTGTAAAGTTTTTACAATTCTTTCACTATATCCTCCAACATATTGCAGTGAATTATTACCTACAAACTCTATCGTATTTATTCCGATGTTTGTTAATCCTATTTTTTTTGTTGAAAAAAAAATCGTTACAGTTATAGAAGTATTCTCGTTTCCATCAACAATCATTATTCCATTATCTTGATTAATAGTGACTGCATCTGCTCCAGTAAAATTATGTTTAGAATATCCCAAATATTTTTTGTCGTAAGAAATAATCATTTTTACTCCGCCTACTCCATCTTCACAAGAGAATTTTATTGTTAATTTAACTGTGTTTGATAACACCACTGATTCACTAGATAAAGATGCTGTTACTTTACCTGTAGCTGCATTAATTGGTTTTATTGTTGATAATATTATTGTAAGCATTGTTATCAATACAAAAATTCTTTTTTTCATATATTTATATTTCACCTTTATTGTTCAATGTTTCCTATTTCTAATAAATATTTTCTTAAATGTAAATAACCTACCATAGACAACTCTTTTTCTCCATTAATCTCTGCTGCTTTTTTCTCAATACTATTCATTTCGTATATCTCTAAAAGCGCTTTTCGATATATTAGATAATCAAGTGTTCCAATTATTCCATCTCCATCAATATCACCTTTTATTACTATGGTATAAGTACTTTCTCCTTCTTCACCAACGATTATTATGGTATCTCCTGTTGCAAGTAATCCTTCTTTAGATTTTTCCTTTCCATTTCTTTCAATTCTAATATTTACACCTGTATTCATTAGTGCAATTCTATTTAACAGTTGTTGATAACTTGCTCCTATATCAAAGCCTGTTAAATAGCCTGAATCATTTTTTAAATCTAAGTCTAAAATTAAATCACCAGTATAATACTCTTCATTTGGAATAGTTTCTTCAACTTCAGGTAACACAACTTCTGTTGGTAGAGCTGTTTTTTCAGGCATTTCTAAGTATATTGGAATACTGAAAGTTAAATTTCCTTCCAATATATCAGCCAACCTATAGTTGGTGTACATCATTCTTCCTTCTGAAAAAGCTGCTCTAACATTAGTCGCATATTGATGCCAATATTTGCCAGTGGCACAGTTGTATTTTTGATAGTACAAAGTGTCTTGACCAACATTAATATATCCATCCGCAATCCACAATGCTCCACCTTTAATAGATTTTTCAATGGTGTTCCAAGGTCGACCATAACTTCCTTCCTTAGCAGCATATATTAATCCATTCTTCCAACTTTCCTTTCCTGAATAGGCGTGAATGTTGTAAAAATTGTAAATATTAGAATATACCACCCCGTTATGTTCAAACTTTCTACCATCTACTGCAGCTGAACCATTTACTCCTTGTTCATTTCTTGCTTTTACTGCTAAGAATATTGGCGAAATTTGAGCTTGTTGTCCTGCTTCGTAGAAAAGTGTCGCATAACTTTTAGTTGTATTTTCATCTATTTGAACTTCGCCTTTCATAAATGTAATATTCAATATTTGTTGAACACACTCAGGTTGTTCAGTTTCATTAAAAGAAAGTTTTAAAAATTGGAAAATCTCTTTTTCGTTTAGGAAGTTTCTTGGGTCCATAAAATAAGCTATGGTTTCAGTATTGGCTTGATACCAATTATAACCATCTAATGCTATATATTGACCTGTTTCTGGATCATAAGCTCCTTGTCTAGTGCTTCTTAAAGCTAAGTTACTTCCATCTATTAAACTTTTTCCTAGTACATCTTGAGCTTGTAAAACTGTAGCAAAAGAAGTATTTGTATGAAAAGCTTTAAATATCCAATTAGGATGTAAAGTGTGTATATATCTTAAATATTCTCTATATTCCTCTGGGAAACCTTCGTTTTCTAAATGCTGTTCAAATGCTTCATCTAATTCATAATAATGCAATATGATGTAATCTTCTCTAACCCAAGTTTGATATTCAACATTATTAATAATATTAACGACGTTATACCAAAGCTCATTTTTATCATTTCTCTGTTTTCCTATGACTTTGTATGAGACATCTTTAATATAATACTGATTTTTACCATTTATTTGCAGAATAGCATAACTTGTTGAAGGACCTGTTCTTACTCGCACATCACTTTGTGTGACTTCTAAATACACAGTTTCTTCTTGTTGTTGTTCTTGTTCAGATTCTGGTTGAGTTTCTTCTGCAAAAACATTGTTAAAAGGCTTAGTATTAATAAGCATCGTTATAAATAATAGGACAATTAATATTTTTTTAAGCACAACGAAAACTCCTATCCGATTTTATTATATCACATTTATTTTTTAATAAATATAGCTACCCACATGTTGATAAGTGAGTTATCCACATATGTGTAAATTGTTTGTAAATTTAAATTCTCTTTTAATGAAAGGGGTTTTCCCCTTTTATCTTGTGGATAATTCATGTGGAATACTAATTTCACTCCAAGTTATCCACATTTTCCACTGTTTGTAGGTTTTTATTCACTAGTTATCCACATATAAAAGTCGTGGATTATTGTGGATAACTAAAAATTTACTTTGTTTATATATGTTTTTTACATTAATTTTATTGTGGATAACTTTTTTAGGTAAAAATAATAATAGATTTTTATCAACTTAGGGGTTAATATAATATTACTTATAGTGAAAGAGTGATGGGGATGTATAGTTTGAATGTTGTTTATAAACAATTAAAAGACAAAATTTTTGAAAAGCTAAATGCTAACAATAAGTCTTTTTATATTGAATATTTTAACGAGACTGAGCTTGTTCATTTGGATGAAAATGAAGCAATAATTGTTACTCCTTATAATCTTAATAAATCCCTTTTATCTGATGTTTTATCTGAAGTAAATGATAGTTTTTCGGATTTTTTGAATCAAAATGTTTCTTGTGTTTTTGAAACAACCGATAATTATCGTAAAAACTACATTATTGATACCATTACTAAAGATTTATCTGATAATTTATTACCTGATTTTTCGTTTGATAATTTTATTGAAGGACCAAGCAATAAAGAAGCCAAAACAGCAGCTTTAACTTGTGCTATGAAACCAGGAGAAAAGTTTTTTAATCCATTGGTTATTTATGGTGATTCAGGACTAGGAAAAACTCACTTACTACACGCTATTGGCAACTATATTAAACAAAACGATTTTGATAAGAAAATATTATATATTACTAGTTTAGATTTTGTTAAAGAAGTAGGACAATCTTTACGCGACAATACCATTGAAGAATATAAAAATCAATTAAATTCAGTAGATATCTTACTTGTCGATGATATTCAATTTTTATCTGGCAAGCAGAAATCTAATGAAATATTTTTTACTATTTATAATGAACTCTTTAATAATAGAAAACAAGTTGTTTTAACCTCTGATAGACCTCCAATTCAAATAAAAGATATTGAAGAACGTTTAAAAACAAGATTTTCTCAAGGTTTATCGGTTACTATTTCATCTTTAGAGTTTGAAACAGCAGAAAAAATCTTAGAATTAAAATTAAAAAATCATAATTTAGATAAAAATTCTGTTGATTGTGATGTAATTTCTTTTATCGCTAAAAATTTCTCTAGTGATGTTAGAAATTTAGAAGGAGCGTTAAATAGATTATTATTTTATTCAATTAATTTTTCAAAAGGACAAAAAATTAATCTACCTTTAGCTTTAGAAGCTTTTAAAGATAAATTAGAATATACTCCATATTCTAATGCTGAACTTTCATCTAAAATGATTATAAAAGCTGTCGCTGAATATTATAATTTAACTGAAAAACAACTTGTTTCTAGAAGCAGAACCAAAAACATCACTACTGCTAGACATATTGCTATGTATTTATGTCGAATTCATCTAGATTATTCTTACGAAAAAATAGGTGATGATTTTGGTGGAAGGGATCATACTACCGTTTTATCTGCTTTTGAAAAAATAGAAAGGCTTTTAAAAGAAAATGAATTATACAGAAAAATTATTAGTGATATTGAAAAAATTTTCACCAAATAACTATTAACATTTTATTCTATTTAAATTAACAACAAAAAATGTTAAAATATACTTAGAGAAAAAGGGTTTTTTGAATTTATCCACTTTTCCACATAAGTATTAATTATATTTATACTAACTATTATAAGGAGGATACTATGTACTTCAAAATCAACAAAAAAACATTCTTAGACAATATTAACGTTGTATCAAGAGCAGTTTCTATGAATTCACCTTTGCCAGTTCTTCATAATATTAAATTATCAGTAAAAAATGATTATATTCAATTAACTGCTTCTGATGGTGATATTTCTATTCAAACTTCTATTTTTAGTGATGAAGAATCAAATTTAATAATTTTTGAAGAAGGTGATGTTTTATTAGATGGTAAATATTTATCTGACATGATTAGAAAAATTGATGCTGAAATCGTTGAAGTAGAAACTATTGATGGATGTTTAACTAACATTAGAGGTTTACAAGTAAACTTTGAGTTAAATGGAATAAAATCAGAATATTACCCAGTAATTGATTTTTCTCAACCAGCTGAATCTTTTGAGTTAGAAGCTGATGTATTAAAAAACATTATTTATCAAACTTGTTTCGCGACAAGTGATAAGGAAACACGACCAGTATTAACAGGAGTGAATTTTAATTGTTCTGGAAATGTTTTAACTTGTGTAGCAACAGATTCATATAGATTAGCTCAAAAAAGAATAGTTTTAGAAAATAATCATTATTTCAATATTACGATTCCTTCTAAAAGTCTTCAGGATGTTTCAAGAATTATAAATACTGATAATGATATTACTATCTCATTAAGTGATAAAAAAGTATTATTTATTATCAACAATATATTAGTTCAAACTAGATTGATTGATGGTTTATATCCTGAAACAAGTAGATTAATACCTAATGAATTTAGTTATGAATTATTAGTTGATGCTAGAGATTTATTAAATGCTTTAGATAGAGCAAGTTTTATTAAAAACGAAGGTATATATTTAGTAAAAATGGAAATGTCAGAATTTGAAATAGTTATTACTTCCAGAAGTAATGATGTAGTTTCAGTTGAAAGAGTAACTCCGATTGAATATGTTGGAGAACCACTGAGTATTTCTTTTAAAGGAAATTATGTCTACGATGCAATTAGAGTTTTAAATGCTTTCCAAGTAAATATTTCATTTAGCGGAAACATGAAACCATTTATTTTAAAATCAATTGATGATGAAAATGTACTGCAATTAGTACTTCCTATTAAAACTTATAATTAAAGACCAAATAGGTCTTTTTTTCATATTAGTCAATTTAAGGCAATTTGAGTGGTTTTTTCATTAGTTAAGCAGAAATGATAATTTGTTAAAAATTATTAGTGTACTGCTTTTAAATAAGGAAAATCCACTTTTTTATGTTATAATATATATGTTGTTGTAATTAAAGGAGATAAACGACATGATTGTGAAAATTAACACTGATTATATTGAACTGCAACAATTTTTAAAATTAACAGATTGGATTTCTTCTGGTGGAGAAGCAAAGATAGCTGTTAAAAAATTAAGAATTAAAGTAGATGGATTAGAAGAAAATAGAAGAGGTAGAAAAATTTATCCTGGATCTATTGTTGAAATTGAAAATAAAAAATATGAGGTTAAATAATGTACATCGAAAATATTAAAGTTAAAAACTTTCGTAATTATCACAATCAATCAATTAATTTTAAAAATGGAATGAATATTCTTATTGGTCCTAATGGAATAGGAAAAACTAATTTATTAGAAGCGATATATTTATTATCAACAACAAGAAGTCATCGTAATAACGATGAAAAAGAAATGATTAGATTTAATGAAGAGTTTGCTGCTGTTGAAGGCAATATAACTACCAAAAACGGCAAAGATAAATTGGATGTAATTATCCATAAAAAAGGAAAGTCTTTGTCGGTAAATAATATATTAGTTAAGAAAAATTCAGAATTTATTGGAAAATTAAATGCTGTTTTATTTTCGCCTAATGATATGGATTTGTTTGATTCATCACCGCGCGATAGAAGAAGGTTGATAGATATGGAAATGGGAAAATTGTCTCGTGGATATATGTTAAATCTTTCTAGTTATCTAAAATATTTAAAGCAAAGAAATGCTTATTTAAAACAACAAAGATTAGGTGATGTAATGTTAGAAACATATACTGAACTTTTATTTAATCCACAAATTCAAATTATTAAAGAAAGAAATAGTTTCATTAATTCTTTAAATGCGTATTTATCTTATTTTTACAATGAAATTAGCGGAGAAAAGAATAAACTTCAAATGGTTTACAAATCGTTTATTAAAGAAAAACAAGATGTAGATATAATGAAACAAGAAATGAAACAAGCTTATGAAAGTTTAAAGGAAAGAGATCTAACCTTAAAACAAACTAATATTGGTATTCATAGAGAAGACTATGAATTTTACTTAAACAATATGAATGTAAGCAAATATTGTTCACAAGGTCAAAAAAGGATGGTTATTTTGGCTCTGAAACTATCAATAGTTCAAATTATTTATCAGATTAAAAGAGAATATCCGATTTTATTATTGGATGATGTATTCTCTGAATTAGATAGCGAACATCGTATTTGTTTGTTAAGGTTACTTCCTAATTCTGTGCAAACAATTATTACAACGACAGATTTAAGGGAAGTAAATCTTATTAGAAAACAAGACGTTAACATAATTAGAATAGGGAAAGGAATGATTAACAATGGATAAAAACGTGACCATAGATGATTATTCGTATACATCTGATGACATCCAAGTTTTGGAAGGATTAGAAGCGGTAAGAAAAAGACCTGGCATGTATATTGCGACAACATCTTCAAGAGGATTACACCATTTAGTTTGGGAAATTGTTGATAACGCAATTGATGAAGCGTTAGCTGGTTATGCAAATAAGACAGTAGTAAGACTATTGCCAGATGATGTAATAGAAGTTTCTGACAACGGAAGAGGAATGCCAGTAGATATTCACGAAAAGACAAAAGTTTCTACTGTAGAAACTATTTTTACTGTTTTACATGCTGGTGGTAAGTTTGGTGGCGGAGCCTATAAAGTATCAGGGGGATTACATGGTGTTGGTGCTTCCGTAGTTAATGCTTTAAGCCAATGGTTAGAAGTAACTGTAAGAATCAATAAGAAAGTTTATTTTATTAAATTCTCTAATGGTGGAAAAGTAGAACAAAAACTTACTCAAATAGGAGAATGTAAAGAAAAGGAACACGGAACAACAGTTAGATTTAAACCAGATCCATTAATCTTCACTGAATCAACAGAATTTGATTACCAAATAATTCATCATAGATTACAAGAATTAGCATTCTTGAGTCCTTTTTTGAGAATCGAATTATACGATGAAAGAAAAGGGAAAAATGAATCTGATGTGTTTGAATATGAAGGTGGTATTTCAGAATATGTTTCTTTTATAAATCAAGATAAAAGAGTATTGTTTGAAGACCCAATTCATGTAAGTGGTACGGAAGATAATATCTTTTGTGAAGTTGCTTTGCAATATAATGAAACCTATGATTCGAATATTTATTCATTTTGTAATAATGTTAATACTCACGAAGGTGGAACGCATGAAGAAGGATTTAGAGCATCTTTATCGAGAGTTATCAATAATTATGCTAAAAACCAGAACTTATTAAAGAAAGATGATGAAAGTTTAAAACAGGAAGATGTTAGAGAAGGTATCACAGCTGTTATTTCAGTTAGACATCCTAACCCTCAATATGAAGGACAAACAAAAACAAAATTAGGAAATAGTGAAGTTAGAAAAATTGTTTCTGACATATTTAGTGAGCAATTTGAAAGGTTCTTATATGAAAACCCTACGATTGCTAAAACTATTGTTGAAAAGGCTGTTATTGCTTCTAGAGCTAGAGCAGCTGCAGTAAAAGCTAGAGAGGTTACTAGAAGGAAGAATTCGCTTGAATCTGCAAATTTACCAGAGAAATTGACAGATTGTTCAAGTAGAGACGCTGCTTTAAACGAAATATATATCGTGGAAGGGGATTCTGCTGGCGGATCAGCAAAACAAGGAAGAAACCCAAGATATCAAGCAATATTGCCATTAAGAGGTAAAATCTTGAATGTTCAAAAAGCAAGAGAACATCAAATATTTGATAATAACGAAATTAAATCGATGATTACAGCATTTGGATGTGGTATTGGAGATGAATTAGATTTAAGTAAACTTAGATACCATAAGATTGTAATTATGACGGATGCTGATGTAGATGGTTCACATATAAGAGTACTTTTATTGACTTTTTTCTATAAATTCTTTAGAGAGGTAATTGAAGCAGGACACATTTATGTTGCTCAACCACCTTTATATCGTGTTCAAAAAGGAAATGACATTAGATATGCATATACTGATGGACAATTAGAGAAAATAAAAGCTGAACTTGGAGAAAGAGTCAACATTCAAAGATATAAGGGCCTTGGAGAAATGGATGCCAAACAGTTATGGGAAACAACAATGGATCCAGAAAGAAGAACATTGCTTCAAGTAACGATAGATAGCGCTAGAGAAGCCGATAAGTATTTTGAAATGTTAATGGGTGATGAAGTAGAACCAAGAAGAAATTACATTATGGCAAACGCTCAGTTTGTTAAGAATTTAGATATTGCATAGGAGGGACAAATCATGGATAAAGAAAAAGATGTAGTAATTGAAAATGATGAAAACGATACTTATGACAATATAGAATACATTAATATTTCTTCAGAGGTTAAAGGTTCGTTTTTAGATTATGCTATGAGTGTTATTGTAGCTAGAGCTTTGCCTGATGCTAGAGACGGAATGAAACCAGTACAAAGAAGAATTTTATATGGTATGCACGGACTAGGAAATTACGCTAATTCTTCATATAAAAAGAGTGCTCGTATTGTTGGTGAAGTTATGGGTAAATATCACCCCCATGGCGATAGTTCAATATATGAAGCAATGGTTAGAATGGCTCAGCCATTTTCATATCGTTATCCTTTGGTAGATGGTCATGGCAACTTTGGTTCGGTTGATGGTGATAGTGCAGCTGCTCAACGTTATACTGAAGCTAGAATGTCTAAACTTTCAATGGAAATGTTGAGGGACATTCAAAAAGATACGGTTGATTTTGCGGACAACTATGATGGAGAAGAAAAAGAACCAGTAGTTTTACCAGCGAAATTTCCAAATTTACTTGTTAATGGAACAACAGGCATTGCAGTAGGGATGGCTACAAATATGCCGCCACATAACCTAAATGAAACAATTGATGCTTTAAAAGCCTTGATTGATGATCCAGAAATGGAAGTTATTGATTTAATGAATAACTATTTACCTGGACCTGATTTTCCAACAGGAGGAATCATTTTAGGAAGAAGCGGTATTAAAAAAGCCTATGAAACTGGAAGAGGAACAATTTATATTCGTTCTAAAGTTGAAATTGTTGAAATGGAAAGTGGAAAACACGAAATTGTTATTACTGAATTACCATATGGAGTTAATAAGTTAAATTTATATCGTAAAATTATTGATTTAGCCAAAGATAAAGAAATAGAAGGAATTACTAATACAGTTGATGAATCGAATATGGATGGCATCAAGATATTGATTGAATGTCGAAAAGATATTCAACCAGAAGTTTTATTAAATCAACTGTATCGTAAAACTCAACTTCAAGTTTCTTATGGTATAAATATGCTAGCTTTAGTAGATAATACTCCAAAAGTTTTATCTATTAAAGAAATTTTTAAAGTGTACTTAGACCATCAAATTGATGTTATTACTAGAAAAACAAGATTTGATTTAAATAAAGCTTTAGATAGAGCCCATATTTTAGAAGGATTAAAAATCGCAATCGATAATATCGACGAAATAGTGGATATTATTAAAACAAGCTCAAATGATGACGAAGCATTAAATAGATTAATGGAAAGATTTGGATTATCTGAGATTCAAGGTAAATCAATTTTAGATATGCAGATGAGAAGACTTACAGGTCTTCAAAGGCAGAAAATAGAAGATGAATACACTGAACTTCAACTTCAAATTGCAGATTTTAGAGATATACTTGCTCGCGAAGAAAGAGTTTTAGATATCATTAAGACCGAATTGGATGAAATTAAAGACAAGTTTGGAGATGAAAGAAAAACCGAAATTAACGATTCGGAAGGCGACATTGATGATGAATCATTAATACCAGTTGAAGAAGTGGTTATTTCTATTACTCACAATGATTATATTAAAAGAACTACAGTTGACACCTATAAAACTCAAAACAGAGGTGGAAAAGGCATAAGAGGAATGGGATTAAATAGCGATGATATTGTTGATGAAATGATAATTATGTCTACTCATGATGATTTATTGTTATTTACTAACTTTGGCAAAGTATATCGTATTAAAGGATATAATGTTCCTTCGGCAAGTAGAACCGCAAAAGGTATGCCTGTAGTAAACTTATTAGATTTAGATGAAAATGAAAAAGTAAAAGCATTAGTAAGTGTTACACCTGATGAAGATTTGAAAGATAAATATTTATGTTTTGTTACTAAAAATGGTCTAATAAAAAGGGTTGAACTTTCAGAGTTTATCTCAATCAGACAGACTGGAAAGATTGCTATCTCATTAAGAGAAGGAGATCAGTTGTTTGGAGTTCAAATAACATCGGGTGAAGACGAAATTATTATTGCTGGCGACAATGGAAAGGCAATAAGATTTGATGAAAATGATGTAAGACCAATGGGAAGGAATGCTTCAGGTGTTAAAGGTTTTGATGTTGATGGCGGAGAAGTAGTTGGAATAGCAACCAGTGCTTCAGGACAGTATATTTTATCTATTACCGAAAATGGATACGGCAAGAAAACACAGATAGATGAATATAGATTGACAAAGCGAGGTGGAAAAGGAGTCGCAACTATTAACATTACTGATAAAAACGGAAAATTAATGTGCTTGAAAGCAGTTAATGGCGATGAAGATGCATTATTAATGAGTGATGACGGTACAATAATTAGAATTTCATTAGAAACTGTTGCGATATACGGCAGGAATACACAAGGCGTTAAATTAATTAATGTCGATGAATCAAAACTGGCAGCTGTTACAATAGTTGAACATGAAGAAGATGAAGATTTAGAAGATTTGACATTAGTTGAAAACGAAAATGAAACGGAAGATTTAGATAAAATAGAAATAGAAAACGAAATTTAAACTAATAAGTTGAATACAAAAGGATAATTTAATATAATATTTGTAATAGTAATGAAGAGAACTAGTAAGTGAGGTTAAGTTACAGAGAGATGTTGATTGGTGTAAAACATTACGTAAACTCATTGAATCTATCTCGGAACTGGAAGAAAAACTTCCCGGGTAAAACCGTTATCTAATTAAGTGATTAGTTTTATACTAATTAAGAAGGGTGGCACCACGAGACATCGTCCCTTTGGACGATGTTTTTTATTTTAGGAGGGAATAGTATGCTAGACATGAATTTTATAAGAAACAATACTGATTTAGTTAAAGAGAATATTAAAAGAAAGTTTCAGGATGACAAGCTTCCTTTAGTTGATGAACTCATTGAACTAGATAAGGAATATAGAAATTATAAAGCGATGGATGATGAATTAAGAAGCCAAAGAAATCAATTATCTAAACAAATTGGCGTTTTAATTGGCCAAGGCAAAAAAGAAGAAGCTAAAGAACTAAGAGAAAAAGTTTTAGAAATTGCAGACCAACTTAAAGAAAATGAACATAAAGAGGAAACTCTTTATGAAAAGGTCAACAAAATTCAAATGATGATTCCTAACATGGTAGCTGAAGATGTTCCTTTAGGAAGAAGCGATGAAGAAAATGTTGAAGCGGCTAGATTTGGAGAAGCAAAAATTCCTGCTTATGAAATACCTTATCACTCAGAAATTATGTCTAATTTTAATGGTTTAGATAAAGAAGCTGCTGGTAGAGTATCAGGTTCTGGTTTTTATTACTTTATGGGTGATATCGCTAGATTGCATTCAGCTGTACTAACATATGCTAGAGACTTTATGATAGACAAAGGTTTTACTTATTGTATTCCTCCATTTATGATTAGAAGCAGTGCAGTAGATGGAGTTATGTCTTTTGCCGAAAAAGAAGGAATGATGTATAAAATTGAAGGCGAAGATTTATACTTAATTGGCACATCAGAACATTCTATGATTGCTAAATTTAAAGATCAAATACTAAAAGAAGAACAACTTCCTATCACTATGACCTCTTATTCTCCTTGCTTTAGAAAAGAAGTAGGTGCTCATGGCATTGAAGAAAGAGGAGTATATAGAGTTCATCAGTTTGAAAAGCAAGAAATGATTGTCTTATGTAAACCTGAAGATAGTGATATGTGGTATGAAAAGATGTGGAAGTATTCTGTTGAGTTACTACAAACATTAGATATACCTGCAAGACAACTGGTTTGTTGCACTGGTGATTTAGCTGATTTAAAGTATAGAAGTTGTGATATTGAAGCTTGGTCACCAAGACAAGAGAAATTCTTTGAAGTTTGCTCTTGTTCAAATTTGACCGATGCACAAGCAAGAAGATTAGGTATTAGAGCACAAGGAAATGATGATAAGTATTTTGTTCACACTTTAAACAATACTGTGGTTGCTACTCCAAGAATGTTAATTGCATTTTTAGAAAACAATTTAAACGAAGATGGATCAATAACTATTCCAAAAGCATTACAACCATATATGGGTGGAAAAGAAGCGATTGTTCCAAACGTGTAGTTAAAAATTAAAACGACTTAAGGGTCGTTTTTTTTGTGTTTATATGAAATATTTAAAAAGTTAAATTAAAAATGTTGAAAAATAAGAAAAATTTAGTATAATGTAAGCAATAAAACGTTTCAGACTATAATTTGGTCAAAAATAAAAAATAGTAAAGCAAGTTATACTTGCTCAATTGTTTTGCTTTTGTAATGAAAACAATTGAATTTGAAAATGATGTAATAAAAAACAATTTGTTTGATAAAAATAGAAAAAAAACAGTCGATTTTATCAGCAAAAGCTTAGGCTTTATAAATATAAAAAGAAAAGGAGGAGAAAATGAAAAAAATATTTAGAGTATTATTAATTGTGATGTTATTAATAGCAACAGGATGTAACAAAGAAGGTAACGGAGGGGGAAAACCGGCATTAAAGACCACTGAAATTGGTGATGGTTTAATTAACTCATATCGTTCAACGGGAAAATATTCAAAAGTTGAAAGAGATTACTTGCCAAAAGAAATTGCTGATATTGGGTTAGACTATATTGTATATGAATAAGAAA
>JAAZJL010000057.1 GCA_012800355.1 Erysipelotrichia bacterium
CTAGAAATGATAAATCAGAGATAATGAAAAAAGTATGGTTTATTCCAAGTTTGTTGATTGTTCTCAGATTTTTGTATTTGCTTATTTTTCATCGAATAGGGAACTATATATTATATTTATCTGAGTATGAAAATGGAATGTTATTAAATTACATATTAAATCAACTGCTATTACTATTCATTGATTTTATTTATTTTTTATCTTATACAATGCTAGCCTTATGGTTTAAAGAGAAAGCCAAGGAAGATTCTAATTCCAAAGTTGTCTAACAAAAAAATAAGTTAAAAAACAAAAAATTATAAGTATATTATTATTGAAAATCTTAATTAGAAAACGGAGCTAAATAACTTAGGCATATCATTATGCCTATTTTTAGTGTTGTCCTAAACTTTTTAAAGTTGACTTTAAAGTTTTACAACATTTAATTTATGCTTTATAATTACTTTGTATCTTTATGTGGAAAAGATGTTTTTGTTGTAGGAGAAATTGAGAATGCGTAAATCAAGAGTAAATAGTATAACTTATGGGGCACTGTTTTGTGCTTTGACAGGAGTACTAGTTTATATAAATCGTCTATTAGCTAATGGTCTAGAATTATACTTTTTCTGGATTATTCCAATTCCAGTAATTATCTATATCATAAAGTTTGGTGTTAAACAGGCAATTGTAATGAATACTGCCATGGTTCTTATGACGATGATTATCGCTGGTCCTATTTCCACAAGCGCCTTTTATGTTTTAGGTTCAGTAGTTGCTGGTACCGTTTATGGGGCAGGGCTTGTAAAACAGAAAAGTGCAGGTTATTTAATTATTTCAGTAGTTGTAGTTTCAATGGTGATGATGTTTATTTCATATTTTGTCTTTGCAAAATTTTTTGGTTATGATTTAATGGCTGAAATGGACTTTATGAAAAACACTATGGCCACTTTGATTGAAAAGATGGCCAAGGGAGATGCTAGTGTATCTTCAACACTTATGTCTATTTTTGATAATAACGCGATATTTTCAATTATTGTTATTTCTTCAGTGTTAAGTTCGCTTTTAGAAGGGTTTTTGGTTCATAGTATTGCTTTTCTCGTTTTAAAAAGACTTAAGATGACTACCCCACCAATGAAATCGGTAAGTGAGCTTTATGCTCCACTATGGTTAAAGTTGGTAGTTATAGCAGGGTTAGCTGGCAACATTTTAATGACTCAGTTTCCAAGTGTTGCCCAATATAAGAATATTATTTTCCCAATAACTATTATTTCCTATATTGTGTGTTTTATGTTTGGTTATATTTTGATTTCAACTCTTATTGCTATTAGAATACCAAACAATAAAACTAGAGCCAGTATTTCGGTAATCGTGTTATTATTATCATTATTTTTAGCAGCTATAGTTGTCGGAGTTGGAATTTTTGACATCTTTACTTCATTTAGAAAAACATTAATAGAGGAGTTGAAAAATTATGTTAAACAAAATGGACAAGCTTAGACTTGTTGCCTTACTTCTTATTTTAATTGAAACAGCTTTAGCATTATTTTTTGAATTTGTTTTAAAGATTGAATATGGTTTTTTAGTATATGTTTTCATCGCGGCTAATTTTGTTTTGTTAATTTATATTTTCTTAGTAGTTGAGTTAGATAAAAGAAAGCGTACTGTTGATATAAATAGAGTTTTAGGAACTGAAGCTAAAGAAGCTTTAGAGTATGCTAAGGTAGGGATTATTATTTATGATGACAACTATGTTGTTAGCTGGGCTTCAGATTTCTTTGAAGAACGAGAAATAAAAATAATTGGCGAAAAGATTACTAAAGTATTTCCTGAAATGGCGGTGTTATTTTCTGGTAATAATCATCGTGTTGTAATTACTAATGAAGATGATACAAAATATGAATGTGTCAAAGAAGAAAGTTCACAGGTAGTATTTGTTAAAGATATTACTGAAACATATGATCTTAAAAAAGCTTATCAAAATGAGAAAATTGTTTTAGGTTTAATTAGTTTAGATAACTATGAAGAGACAATTCGTAATGAAGATGAACAAAAAATTGCTCAAATTAATACTAATATTCGTCAAAAAATTATTTCTTGGGCAATAAGCCATGGAGCGGTTATCAGAAGAATTAGAAGTGATAGATTCTTTGTGGTAGTAAATCATAAAAATTTCCAAGACATGGTTACTAGTAAATTTGAGATTTTAAATGAAATAAAAGAAGCAGCTCGAACTCTTGATGTTTCAATAGCATCTTCTATGGCTTATAGTTATGGAGATACTAGCATTGATGAGTTGGATAACACTTTAAATAGTATGTTAGAATTAGTCTTATCTAGAGGAGGAGACCAAGTTGCGGTAAAACAACATGGTAAAGAGGTTGAGTTTTTTGGTCAATCTTCAGAGGCTAGTGAAAAAACTTCTAAAGTTAGAGCTAGAGTTATGTCACAAAGTTTAGAAAAGATCTTTGATGAAAGTTCAAATGTCTTTATTATTCCACATAATGATGCTGATTTGGATAGTTTTGGTGCTTGTTTAGGTGTTAGTAGGATGGTTTTTGCTTTAGAGAAAAAAGCATATATTGTGTTTAATGATATTAATGTTGAGCCAGTTACAGAAGCAATATTTGAAGAAAATATTATGAGTTTGATTGAAAATCATATCTTTGTTAGCGAAGAAGAGGCTTTATCTATTATGGATGAAGATTCACTGGTAGTAGCAGTAGATCATCATAGTTTAGATTTAACGAGTACACCAAAACTAGTAGAAAATGCACCAAAAATTGTCATTATTGACCATCACCGTAGAAAAAGTGAAACAAATATTAGTGCAATGTTGATATACAATGAACCAAGTGCTTCTTCAACAGTTGAACTGGTAACAGAATTAATGCAATATTCATATAACAATATTGAGTTAACTGAATTAGAAGCAACTATTATGTATGCTGGAATTTTAGTAGATACTGATGAATTAAAATCTAGAACATCTGCTAGAACATTTGAAGCATGTGCAACACTTAAAAAAAATGGAAGCAATACTTCTTTAGCTTATTATTGGCTAAAAGAAGGTATACAAGATTTTGTCGATATAACAACAATTTCTAAACATATGGAAATTGTAAAAGATAATATTGCTGTCAGTGCGGTGGTTAAAGAAGGAAAATACTTATCAAGAACAACTTTGGCTAAAGGAGCTAATCATTTGTGTTCAATTAAGGGAATTGAAGCAGCATTTGTTATTGCTCAAATTGATAGCAGTACTTTTGCCATTTCAGCTAGAAGTAATAATGATATTAATGTCCAAATTATTATGGAAAAAATGGGTGGTGGTGGTCACTTTAATGCGGCTGGTTTACAAAGAACAAACACCAGTTTAAAAGCATTAAAAGATGAGTTAATTCTGGCAATTGAAGAATACCAACAAGGAGGTAGTAACAATGAAAGTAATCCTATTGACTGATGTTAAAAATGTTGGAAAGAAAAACGAAATTAAAGAAGTAGCAGCAGGATATGCTCGCAACTACTTAATTAAGCATGGTTTTGCCGTTGAAGCTACTAAAAGAGCTTTAGAAATATTACAAAATCAAAAAAATGAAGCAGCTGCTGATTTAAAGGCTAAAAAGCAGGAAGCATTAGATTTAAAAGAAAAACTTGAAAAATTAACGATAACATTTAATGTTAAAAGTGGAACTGATGGTAAACTGTTTGGTAGTATTAATTCTGGCAAAATAGCTGATGAATTGGCAAAAAAACATAACATTACGGTAGATAGACGTAAATTTGTTGATTTCGAAAATATTACCAAATTAGGTAATTATGAAGTAAAAGTAGAATTATTTAAAGAAGTAATTGCGAAATTTAAAATAGAAGTTATAGGTTGATAGGAGGGTATTTATGACTTTACAAGTACCAGCAAGCATTGATGCTGAACAGGCTTTATTAGGCTCGTTATTTTTATACCCAGAAACATTTAGATTTACCTTTGAAGAAAATTTACTGCCAGAGGACTTCTTTGTGGCAGCAAACAGAAAAATCTATCAAGTAATGCTAGATTTAAATCAAGAAGATAAACCTACCGATGTGGCAACGGTTATTACTAGACTGCAAGACATTCAGGAGTTAAATAGTGTTGGTGGAGTAGATTACATCACGCATTTAACTGATTTAGCAATCAGTAGTGCTAACTCTGTTCACTATATAACGATGTTAAAAGAAAAATCATTATTGAGAAGGCTAATTGAAGTTTCAGAAAAAATAAAAAAGAGAAGTTTTGAAGGTCAATATGATCCTTTAGATGTTTTAAATGAAGCTGAAAGTCTAATTTTAAAGGTCAGTAGAGATAGGAAAGTTTCAGAATTTAAAAACAGTAAAGAAACATTTGATGAATTAATTGAAAGAATACACACCTTAAGGGAAAAAGGTGGAATGACTGGTGTTCCTTCAGGCTATAAATATTTGGATAATATCACTAACGGTTTCCAAAATGGTGATTTAGTTATTGTAGCAGCTAGACCTTCAGTAGGTAAAACAGCTTTTGCCTTAAATATTGCCAGCAATGCTGCAGTTAGATACCAAAAGAATGTGGCGGTGTTTTCACTAGAGATGCCAGCAATTCATTTGGCAATGAGAATGTTATCGGCAAAAAGTACTGTTGAATCAGAAAAAATTAGAACTGGTAGAAATTTAACTAATGAAGACTGGGCAAAAATTGACGAAGCCAAAAGTCAATTAGAAAAATCAGGCATCTTTATTGATGATTCACCAGTTATCAAAGTTAATGATATTTTTGCTAAATGTCGTAAATTACAAGCTGACCACGGTTTAGATATGATTATTGTTGACTATTTACAATTGATTGCTCCTTCAGTTTCTAAAGGAGATAATAGGCAATTAGAAGTAAGTGAGATTTCTCGTTCTTTAAAACAAATGGCCAGAGAACTTAATGTTCCAGTAATTGCTTTATCACAATTATCAAGAAATGTTGAAGGAAGAGATAGAAATCCAATCTTGTCGGATTTAAGAGAATCTGGAGCCATTGAACAAGATGCTGATGTGGTTATGTTTTTACATCGTCCAAAAAGTAAAAATGAAGATGCTGATGACGCTTCACCAAAGGATGATTTACAGGATATCCTGTTAATTATAGCTAAGCATAGAAATGGAGCAATTGGTGAATTATTATTAGCTTTCAAGTCTTCAATAAATGCTTTCTATACTAAAGAAACGAGATATAACGAGGGATAGTATGAGAAGAAAAAAAGAATTAATCGTAGTTTTAATAAGTTTAATTTTATCTATTGTAATTGTCATGTTTTTTCCTTCAAATATTGGTAAGCAAGCACTTATCTCTAATATCAATTTAAGTGAAGAAAAATCACATATTGCTCAGAAAATTGAATATGTATCACTAGAACCTATTGATGTAACAAAAGTTTATCATAAGGGTAATTTGATAGGTATTATATATGATAGTGATATTATTCAAGAAGCTATTGATATGGAAGAAGCAAAATTAGCTGGGACAAAGTTTGAAGGTTATGAAATCGATATAAGTAGTGAAATATATATTTTAAAAGAGAAATCT
The DNA here is from genome assembly GCA_012800355.1 of Erysipelotrichia bacterium. Lineage (GTDB taxonomy): Bacteria > Bacillota_I > Bacilli_A > Erysipelotrichales > Erysipelotrichaceae > UBA1783. The sequence goes on from JAAZJL010000057.1 coordinate 5,564, forward strand.
TTCTGGAAATACGAAAATAAAGACCAAGAAATATTGTCATATATTATTGATAACAACTTATTAGTTGTTCAAGCAGTTAGGATAGATATTTTTAGAGAGGAAACTATAGTCGATACGATATATGTAAAATCTGTTGAAGAGTTTTCAAGTGCTTTAAGAAGATTTGCTTTATGTTTTATCGATGAGAAAGCCTATGTTACTTTAGAAAATCATGAAAAGATTCTTGATTTAACCACTTATGGAAGTCAAGACAAAAATATTTATATTGAAGAAACAATTAAGGCAACCCCTACTGGAGCAAGCACTAAAGAACTATTTGCTGATGAAGAAGCTATCTTCATGTACTTATGTTATGGAAGAGAGTATGAGTTAGAATATTATACAGTTGTTGAATATGATACTATCAGTGGTGTTGCTTCAAAAACAGGGTTATTAGCTAAACAGCTTTTGGCGATAAATGATGACCTTGACAATATTAATCAAGCTTTGGTGGTAGGACAACAATTAGTTGTCACATATTTTACTTCACCAATAACGGTAGTTGTTGAACAACAACGTTTAGTAAAAGAAGTAACATACCCAACAGAAAGTAATTATACCTTTGATATGACATTAAGAAGAAATGAAGTAGTTGAAGATGTTGCTCCTGCAACAGGTTATAATGATGCTACTTATACCGATATTTATGTAAACGGTATTTTGACAAGTTATCGCCAAGATAGTGTTGTGGTAAGGGTTGAACCAATAATTGGTCAATATAGATACAACATGCAGGATTATAGTGATAGAGGAATATTTTTCTCATTACCTGTAAGAAATCCGGTTATTACTTGTGACTTCTATTGTTATGCTAATCATCATGGTTGTGATTTTATAGATAGGTATAATCGTTATGGTGATATTTTAGCTGCTGCTGATGGAACAATTATTAAGAAGGGCTATGAATCATCTATGGGTTATTATTATTATATTAACCACGGTAATGGTATTGTAGCTAGGTATTTACATATGCGTACACCAGGATATTGTGAAATTGGAGAGCTTGTTTTAAGGGGTCAAGTAATTGGCCAGATTGGTAATACTGGACGCAGTAGTGGACCGCACTTAGATATTGGTATTTATATTGATGGAACACTCATTGATCCATGTTGGGTTTTACCGTGTGAACAGGCTTCTTATTGGTAATGAGATATTATATTTTAGCTAGCGGTTCAAAAGGCAATTGTATAGTTGTAACAAGCAAAAACACTTCAATCATGATAGATTGTGGGATAACACAAAAATATCTAAAAGAGTCATTTGATCAAATAGGTTTAGAATATCAAGGTTTAGATGGAGTGTTAATAACTCATAGTCACAGTGATCATTTAAGTAACACTAAGATTATTAAAGACTTAAATGTTTATTCTCCATTTAAAATTAGTGGTTTAAACAAAAATCATCTCATTAAACCAATCGATGTATTTACGATTAAAGATTTAGATATTTTGGCAATACCACTTTCTCACGATACAGAAATTACTGTTGGTTATGTTATCTTTGATGGGCAGGAAACTTTAGTTATAGTTACAGATACTGGATATTTATCAGATAAAAATATAAAGATTATTAGAAACGCTAATTATTACATAATTGAAAGCAATCATGATCCAGAAATGTTACTAAACACAATTAGACCGAAATACATTAAAAACCGCATCATTTCTGATTATGGCCATTTATCTAATGAAGACTGTGGATATGCTTTAGCTCAGTGCATTAGTGAGGATACTAAGGAAATTGTCTTAGCTCATATTTCTCAAGAAGCAAATACTGCAAAGTTAGCTTATGATACAGTAATAGAGATACTTAATAAAAAAGAAATTGATTATCATAATATCAAAATAAAAGTAGCAGAACAATTTGAAATAATTGAAGGTGGATCTGAATAGATTCACCTTTTTTAATTGCACTACTTTCTAATGTGATATACTTATTTGGTAGGAGATTAGTAAGCGTGATAGATGTAATCGTAGTAGGAGCAGGACATGCAGGATGTGAAGCAGCACTAGCCACTAGTAGGTTAGGTTTTAAGACTGTTTTATGTACTCTAGATAAAAACTTTACTGCTTCTATGCCTTGTAATCCTTCTATTGGAGGTCCAGCAAAAGGGGTAGTCGTTAGAGAAATTGATGCTTTGGGTGGTCAAATGGCTAAAATTGCAGATATGGCAGCTTTACAGTTTAAAATGCTAAATACTACTAAGGGACCAGGAGTAAGAAGTTTAAGAATTCAAGCGGATAAGATTTTATATAAAAAAAGAATGTTAGAAGTTTTAGAAAACCAAAAAAACTTAACTATCAAAGAATGTATGGTTGAGGACATTATCGTTGAAGATAGTATTGTTAAGGGTGTAAAAACTGATACAAATGAAGTGCTGAAAAGTAAAATTGTTATTTTAACGACAGGAACTTTCATGAATTCTAAGATAATGGTTTCTGATCACATTACTTTTCAAGGACCAGATAATCAAAAGACAACTAAAAACCTTTCTAAAAAGTTAAAAGATTTAGGTTTTATAATTTTAAGATTAAAAACAGGTACTCCAGCTAGAATAAAAACAAATTCTATTGATTTTTCATGTGCTACACTTGAGCCTGGCAATACTGAAAATGAAGCATTTTCTTTTGAAACAGAAAAAGTATTGCCATTAAAAGAGCAAGTACCTTGTTATTTGATATACACTCAACCTGAAACTCATCAAATAATTCAAGAAAACTTGCATAAATCAAGCATGTATTCAGGAGTTGTTGAAGGAACAGGAACGAGATATTGCCCATCTGTGGAAGATAAAATTGTTAGATTTGCCGATAAGGAAAGACATCAAATTTTCTTGGAACCGGAATCACTTTCGCTAGATACAACTTATGTTCAAGGCTTTTCAACTAGCATGCCTTATGATGTACAAGACAGGATGCTTTATTCTTTGCCAGGTTTTAAAAATCATGTTGTTGATAAATATGCTTATGCTATTGAGTATGATGCAATTGAACCATTACAGTTAAAACCGTCTTTGGAGACAAAAATTGTTGAAAATTTATTTTGTGCTGGTCAGATTAATGGCACTTCAGGGTATGAGGAAGCAGCTGGTCAAGGGTTGATGGCTGGCATTAATGCTGTCAATAAATTAAAGGGGAAACAACCATTAGTTTTAAGAAGAGATGAAGCCTATATTGGAGTTATGATTGATGATTTAGTTACTAAAGGAACTAAAGAACCATACCGTTTATTAACTAGCAGAGCTGAATATCGTTTGCTTTTAAGACATGATAACGCTGATCAAAGGCTGACAAATTATGGTTATGAAATTGGTTTAATCAGTAAAGAAAGATATCAAAAGTTCATATTAAAAATAGAGCGATTAGAATACTATAAGCAACTGTTAACCGAAACAAAGATTAATTATAGCTCACAGTTATTAGACTATTTAATTCAAAAAGGTTATGAAGACACAAAAAGTCAAGGTAATTGTCATGATTTGATTAAAAGACCTAATGTAGAAACAAAAGTAATTTGTCAATTGCATGATATTGAAATTGATGAAAAGTTAGCTAATCAATTAGATATAGAAATTAAATTTGAAGGCTATATTTCTAAAACAAGAAGAGAAGCAGCTAATTTAATTAGATTAGAGAAGCAACCACTTCCATATGATTTAGATTATAATAAGATAGTTAATTTATCAATTGAAGCCAAAGAAAAGCTTTTGAAGGTAAGACCACTAACCATTGGTCAAGCTTCAAGAATTTCTGGGGTAAATCCAGCTGATATTATTACTATCCAAATCTATTTAAAACAATCTAAAGTGACTCAAGAGAGTAAATAAAAAGGAATTGAAATTAGTTTCAGTTCCTTTTAATTGTAAAAAGTATAGCTACCAGTCTTATTGTCCAATTTATTTAATTATTTTTTTAATAAGTACTATTGTTTTTGGTAGCGCCAGAGCATAAATGATAGCTAATAGTATTCCGGCAGCAATCTTTAAAGGAATAGAGCCAAATACTAAAACTTTAGAATAATAACCATATATTTTAGCATCAATAAATAGGGCTAAAGTATTTAAGGTTGTTACTAAAAGAGCTGAGAAAATAGCAATCATGGAAATCGTTTTAAAATCTAATTGTTCTTTTCTTTTTTCAGCAATAAATCCTACCACCAATCCACTAATAGCATGTGGCAAAACCCACAATAGAGTAGTAGCAGTAAAACCATATCCTGAAAATAATATTTGATATAAAAAACTTCCAATAAAACCAACCATAAAGCCTTCAAGTTTACCAAATAATAAGCCAGCAACCAAAACAGGAAAAGCTTCAAAAGTAAATTTGAAGTTTAATAGTTTTATGGGAGTTAATATTGAAAGAATAACTTTCATCGCTATTAACATTGATAGGGTAGTTAATTGTTTAGTTGTCATAGATACTTCCTTATAAATAAATATCATATCATAACTTTCTTCTGGCTGAAATAGCTAAATTATTTAATAATACTGCAATAGTTACAGAACCTACTCCTTTTGGTACTGGAGAGATGTTTTCAACGATATTTACAACCTCATCAAACAAAACATCACCACACAGTTTTCCTTTTTTGTGATTGTAATTAATTCCTACATCTATAACAGTTTGATTTTTACTAAAGTAGTCTTTATTTAATGATTCCATTTGTCCACTACAAGCGATGATAATATCAGCTTGCTTTGTCAAAGTAGGAATATTTTCACTTTTTGAATGACAAATAGTAACGGTACAGTTTTCATTTAAAAGTAACATACTAACTGGTTTACCAACTATTAAACTTCTACCAATGACCACTGCTTTTTTTCCAACTATAGGAATGTTATAGTACTTTAGCATTTCAATGACTGCTTTAGCAGTACAAGGAGCAAAGTATTTGTTGGTATTACTGAAAAGTGAAGATAGGGCAATATCACTACTGCCATCAATATCTTTAGCTGGGTTTAGGTAATTTCTAGCTTTTTCATTGTCTAAATGCTTTGGCAAAGGACGAAGCATTAAAATACCATCAATTTTATCATCAGTATTTAAAACATCTAAAGTATGATAAAACTTTTCATATTCAACATCTTTATTTAAGATAATTGATATGACATTAATTTCTAGTTGTTGGCATCTTTTAGTTGCTGCTTTTTCATAAGAAATATCATCAGCATTTTCTCCAACTCTAACGATAGCTAAAGTAGCTTGTTTTCCGTGTATTTTAAGTATTTTAACTATTTTTCTAGTTTGTTCATTGATATTATCACTTACTGCTTTACCATATAGAATGTTAGCCATTATATCATCTCCCTGTTAATATTTTCGAAAACATTTTGAGCCAGCTTACTGTATTTTTCTACCAGTTTATCAACTTGATTGTTTCTTTTTTGAGCAAATTCTCTATTTTTCATCAACTTAGTATTTACTTTAATATTTATACTACAACCATATAAAGCTCCATGAGCTAACATTGCGGCAGTAGCTATATCAGAGATAGCTAATTTGGATCCGATTTGTCCATATCGTTCTAATAGTTCTATTACTTGACAGATATCTTTTAAGATAATTAGTGGACCACTGCTAGCATCAACTAAACACTTTTCTAGAATTTGTTCTCTATTAGGATCATTTTTATCTAACGAATAAGCTTTTGATAGTGGTAAAAAACTTTCAGCGTCAAAATTTATATCTTCTAAAAGTTTAATTCTTAAGTTTTCTGATTTAATGTTAAGTTGCTTAATTTCTTCTTCTACATCACTATATCTTTTTTTACCAATAGTTAAAGAAGCCACCATACTGCCCAGTGATGAAGCTAGAGCTCCCACAAGAGCACACACTCCTCCACCACCTGGAACAGGTTTTTCACTAGATAAGTCAATTGTAAATTGTTCAACAGTTTGTTTATACATATTTTTCATCCTTTAAAATAGTCCAGTAATTATTCCATGGTCATCAACATCAATACTTTCAGCTGCAGGAACTTTTGGTAGTCCTGGCATAGTCATAATATCACCTGTCAAAGCAACAATGAAACCAGCTCCTGATGATACTTTCAACTCTCTTACAGTAATGGAAAAGTTTTTTGGTGCTGCTAGTTTTTTTGGATCATCAGAAAATGAATATTGGGTTTTGGCCATACAAATAGGAAGATTAGAAAATCCTAATTCTTCAAGTTGTCGTAGCTGTTTTAAAGCGTTTGAAGTAAGTTCAACTTTGTCACTATGATAAATTTTGGTAGCTATTGTATTTAATTTGTTATAAATTGAATCGTTTATATCATAGGCAAAGTCAAACTGATTTGTTTTTTTAGTAAGTTTTATTACCTCATTAGCCAAGTCAATACCACCCTTAGAACCTTTTGAAAATACTTCACTTAAGGCAACGTTAACATTAAGTTCTTTACATTTGTCTTCAATTAGTTTTAACTCTTCTGCACTATCATCAGAAAATCTATTGATAGCAACAACTACAGGAAGTTTGAAGACATTTTTAATGTTATCGATATGCTGTAAAAGGTTTGGTAAACCTTTTTTTAAAACTACTAAATTTTCTTGATTTAAATCTTTTTTATCAACACCACCATGATTTTTTAAAGCTCGACATGTAGCAACAATTACTACTGCATCAGGTTTTAAATCAGCAACACGACATTTGATATCTAAGAATTTTTCTGCACCTAAATCAGCCCCAAAACCAGCTTCTGTAACGGTGTAATCAGCAAGTTTTAAAGCCAATTTTGTCGCTACTATACTATTACAACCATGAGCAATATTGGCAAATGGTCCACCGTGGATAAAGGCTGGTGTAGCTTCTAAAGTTTGTACTAAATTAGGTTTTAAAGCATCTTTTAATAAGGCAGCCATTGCACCATGGGCTTTAAGTTCTTTAGCTTTGATAGGGTTGCCATCATAAGTGTAACCGATAGTGATATTACCTAATCTTTGTTTTAAATCGGTAATATTGTTACTCAAACATAAAATTGCCATTACCTCGCTGGCGACCGTAATATCAAAACCATCTTCTCTTGGTGTACCATCACTTCTAGTTCCCAAACCACAGACAATATTTCTTAACTGGCGATCATTTATATCAATTGCTCTTTTCCAACTGATTCTTCTAGGATCAATGTTTAAACTGTTCCCTTGCTGAATGTGGTTATCAATCATGGCAGCTAGCAAATTATTAGCAGCTGATACAGCGTGAATATCGCCAGTAAAATGTAAATTGATATCTTCCATTGGAACTACCTGAGCATAACCTCCTCCAGCAGCTCCTCCTTTGATACCAAAAACTGGTCCTAAAGATGGTTCTCTTAAAGTTACCATTGTCTTTTTGCCTAGTTTGGTTAAAGCATCAGCTAAACCAACGGTAGTGGTAGTTTTACCCTCTCCAGCTGAAGTAGGGTTAATGGCAGTAACTAAAATAAGTTTGCCATCTTCTTTATCTTTTAAATCTTCTAGTAAATGATAATCGATTTTGGCTTTAAAGTTACCATATTGTTCAATATATTTTTTATCGATATCTACTTTTTTCGCAATTTCTAAAATATTTTTTTTCTTACAATTTTGAGCTATTTGAATATCAGTTAGCATTAATAATTTTTCTCCTATCTAGTTTGGTCTCTTATTCATTATAATGTTTTTTTAAGTATTTGAAAATAACAAGAAAGATAGTAATATATATATTAATTAAAGAGGTATGGATTATGTTGTATTTTTCTAATGATTATAGTCAAGGGGCCCATCCAGAAGTTCTAAAGCGTTTAGTTGAAACTAATATGATCTCTGTTAATGGTTATGGAGAAGATATTTTTTGTGCTGAAGCTAAAGAAAAAATAAAAAAAGCTATTGGTAATCAAAAAGCTGAAGTGTTCTTTTTAGTTGGTGGTACTCAAACAAATCAAGTTGTAATTAATAGTATCTTACAAAAACATCAAGGAGTTATTTCAGCTGACACTGGTCATATTGCTACTCATGAAGCTGGAGCAATTGAATTTACTGGCAACAAAGTTTTACCAATTAAACACATAAATGGGAAAATCAATAGTAATGATTTAAAAGAATACTTAAAGAGTTTTTATGATGATGAAAATCATGAACATATGGTCTATCCAGGAATGGTTTATATTTCATTTTCTACTGAATATGGAACTATTTATTATAAAGATGAATTGGTTTCTTTACATAATGTTTGTCAAGAGTATCAGATTCCTTTATATATTGATGGGGCTAGACTAGGATATGGTATTATGGCAGAAGATAGTGATGTAACTTTAAAAGATATTGCTGAAAATTGTGATGTGTTTTATATTGGCGGTACAAAAATAGGAGCTTTATGTGGTGAAGCAGTAGTATTTACTAAAAACAATGTCCCTGTCTGTTTTACAACTTTAATTAAAAAACACGGAGCTTTACTATCAAAGGGGAGACTTTTAGGGGTTCAATTTGACGTGTTATTTACTGATGACTTATATTTTAAAATAAGTAAGCATGCAGTAGATATGGCTTCTTATTTAAGAAAAGGGTTGAAAGAAAAAGGTTATAAATTTTTTATTGAAAATAAAACAAATCAAACTTTCATTATTTTAGATAATGAGAAATTAAAGAAATTACAAGAAAAGGTAGTTGTCTCTTTTTGGGAAAAATATGATGAAAACCAGACAGTAATTCGCCTGGCAACTTGTTGGGCGACCCAAAAAGAAGATGTTGAAAAACTGTTAAAGATTATGTAAATTATTTCACAAAAGTTTTTAAATAACATTAAAAAATGCTATAATTTTATTGTATCTAAAAGGAGGTTTTGTTATGTCTAAACGTACAGTTAGAGATTTAGATGTTAAAGGTAAAAAGGTCTTAGTTAGAGTTGATTTCAATGTTCCTCAATCAGCAGGAGTTATTACAGATGACAATCGTATTGTGGCTGCTTTACCAACAATTAATTATTTATTAGAAAAAGGTGCTAAGGTTATTTTATTCTCACACTTGGGAAAAGTTGACCATAAAGATCCAGAAAAAACAGCTAGTGACAAAGCTAAAAATAATATGGTTATTGTCGCAACTAAATTACAAGAATATTTACCAAATGCTAAGGTTACTTTTGTTGATGCAACTAGAGGTGAAAAACTAGAAGCAGCAATTAATGAATTAACTGAAGGCAACATAGTGCTGATGCAAAATACCCGTTATGAAGCAGGTGAAAGCAAAAATGATCCAGAGCTAGCAGCTTATTGGGCATCACTGGCTGATTTATATGTTTCTGATGCTTTTGGTTCAGTACATAGAGCCCATGCTTCAACAGTTGGTGTGGCTAACTTGCTTCCAAATGCAGTAGGTTTCTTAATTGAAAAAGAATTAGAATTCTTAGGAAATGCAGTTGAACATCCAGTTAGACCATTTGTTGCTATTTTGGGTGGAGCTAAAGTTGCTGATAAATTAAAAGTTATTGATAACTTGCTGGAAAAATGTGATACCTTAATTATCGGTGGAGGTATGGCTTATACTTTCTTGAAAGCTCAAGGCTTAGAAGTTGGAGAATCATTAGTTGACTTAGAACAAGTTGAATATTGTGGTGAAATGATGAAAAAGGCAGAAAAATTAAAAAAGAAATTATTACTTCCTATTGATACTGTTGTTGCTGACAGTTTCCCTAATCCAATTGATAGTGAAATTGAAATTAAAACAGTTGATTCAGATGCCATTCCTGCAGATATGCAAGGTTTAGATATCGGTAAGAAAACAGCTGATTTATTTGCTGCAGAAGTTAAAAAAGCAAAAACTGTTGTTTGGAATGGACCAATGGGTGTCTTTGAAAATCCACTATTAGCTAAAGGTACAAATGCTATCGCTAAAGCTTTAACTGAAACAGATGGAACAACAATCATTGGTGGTGGTGATAGTGCTGCTGCTATTAAACAGTTAGGTTATGCTGATAAGGTTAGCCATGTTTCTACTGGTGGAGGAGCTTCACTAGAATTTTTAGAAGGTAATGGTTTACCAGGCGTAGATGTTATAAATGAAATTTAAATAGAGGGGGATAAAATGAGAAAACCTATTATCGTTGGTAACTGGAAGATGAACAAAACTATTGCTGAAGCAGTCGATTTTATTTCGGCAATTGATCCTTATCTTGATGGTGTTAATACTGCAGATTTTGGTGTTGCGACATCATATCTTGCTTTAGAAAGTTCAATTAAAAATGCTAAAAACCTAATCATTGCAGCTGAAAACTGTCACTTTGAAAACAGTGGTGCTTATACAGGCGAAGTATCTGTGCCAATGTTAGAAGAAATCGGTTTAAAATGGTGTATTGTTGGGCACTCTGAAAGAAGAGAGATGTTTGGTGATACCGATGAAACTGTCAATAAAAAAGTTAAAAGACTAATCGAAGCTGGAATGACTCCAATTATGTGTTGTGGTGAATCACTAGAAACATTTGAAGCTGGTGAAACTGAAACTTGGGTTAGAGGACAAATTGAAGCTAGTTTAGCTGGTGTTTGTGGTAAAGATGTGGCTAAGATGGTTATTGCTTATGAACCAATCTGGGCTATCGGAACTGGTAAAAGTGCTACCAAGGAAATTGCTCAAAATACTTGTGCTATCGTTAGAGATCAAGTTAAAAAGATGTATGGACAAGAAGTAGCTGAAAGTGTAAGAATTCAATATGGTGGAAGTGTTAAGCCAGATAATATTGCTGCTTACATGGCCGAAAAAGATATTGATGGTGCTTTAATTGGTGGAGCTTCATTAAAAGTTGATTCATTTAAAGAAATTATTGAAGCAGTAAAATAATTAGTTGATATTAAAATCAAAAAAGATGGTTCAATTAACCATCTTTTTTAGTGAAAAGGAAAAGAAGATTATTTTTGAATAATTTCTTCACTTATAAACTCTACCTTGCATTGTCCACTGGTTATTTCTTCTATTTCTAAAGAAAGATCTTCTTCAGTTTGGAAATAATAAGTTACTTGCTGACAATAAGTGCGATCTGTAATAGTTGCTTTAGTACTTAAAAGATATTCTAAACTGCTAATCAAATTATAATCAGCAGTAATTTTATAGTTATAAACAGTTGTTGGTACAGTTAAAGTTGCTAGTTCAATTGCTTTGGCAGTTGCTTGACTATAAGCTCTGATAAGTCCAGCAGTACCTAGTAGAGTACCTCCAAAATATCTAACAACAACAGCTAAAACATTATCAAGATTATGGTTTAATAGGGTTTCTAAAATTGGCCTACCAGCAGTGGAAGTTGGTTCGCCATCATCATTACTTCTAGTAATATCACCAATTACTGCTCCATAACAATAATGTCTAGCAGCTGGGTATTCTTTTTTGATTTTGGCTAATTCATCCTTAATTTTGTCATCACTGTCAATAGGTAAAAGAATACCATAAAACTTGGATTTTTTAACTTCTATATAACTGACAACTTTTTCTTTAACGTTAAACATCTTGACTTCACCTTAATGTAATTATACATTAAATAGGTGACCTTTATGATATAATAATCACGAAGAGGAAAAACTATGACAGAAAAAAGACAGTTAACTCCAAAGCAGAGAGCTCAAATTATTAAAAAAAGAAAAAAAAGAAGACTGATAAAAAAGGTATCGTTATACACATTTCTGATTAACCTTATAAGCACAGTCATTTTATTTGTAATGATTGCCAGTTTCAAATTTTTGCCATCAAAATATTTGATTTTATTAGGTGTTGTTTTGACAGTGACGATTTCGTTTTTTGCGATATTAGCCTTAGTTCCTAAGATTAAAAGTAGCATCAAAATTTTTCAAAGTGTTATTTGCAGTATTTTAGCCGCACTTATGATTGCTGGCTGTTTTGTTTTGCCAATATATCTTGGAAAACTAGAAAGGATTTTCGTTTCAGTTCCCACTGAAGGAAGTTTAAATATTAATGTTTATGTTTTAAATGATACAGGATTAAACGAAGTTGAAGATTTAGCGGGAAAAATAGTCGGAATTCAAAGAGATTTAGACTTGGACTATCAAAGCTATGCTATTAAAGTAGTAAATAAAGAAATTGTTGGACAAGATATTGAAGTTTTTGAATTAGAAAACATTTATTCTGCAGTAGAAAAACTTTATGCTCAGGAAGTGGATGCAATAATGTTAAATCAAGACTACGTTGATATCATTAAAGATAACAAAGATTTTTCTGATTTTGATGACAAGGTAAAACTTTTGTATCAATGTACTCAAAAAATTAAAATAGTTACTGATACAGCAACTGTAAGTAACATCACTAAAGAACCTTTTATCATTGCGTTAACAGGAGTAGATCAATGGAATTATTCTACTATTTCTGCTTCAGCCAGAGTTAGAAGTGATGTTAATATAGTTTTAGTTGTTAATCCAACTAATAAGCAAATATTGATGGTAACTTTACCAAGAGATAGTTATGTGCCTTTAAATGGTAATTATAATAAGATGGACAAACTAACACATGCAACAACTTTATCAGATGGTATTAATAGCTGGATAAATACTTTAAATGAGGTGTTGAACATTAATGTCAATTATTATTTAAGAGTTAATTTTTCTTCTCTGGTGGATATTGTTAATGCTATAGATGGAATAGATGTGGACAACCCTTATTACTTTGAAACAAATTCTGTTATCTACAATGCCGGTGAAAAAGGTAAAGCTATTTGGCGCCATAAAGCTTTTGAAAAAGGAATAATCCATTTAAATGGTGAAGAAGCCTTAGCTTATTGTCGTGAAAGATATTATGTTAAAGCGGATGGTACCTTGGTGGGTGATTTAGGTAGAAATCAACATCAAGCTTTAGTTTTAAAAGCAGCTATTAATAAAGTAAGTTCGGTTTCTATTATTACCAAAATTGGAAAACTATTAGAATCTTTAGATGGAAAATTTACTAGTAATATTGCAAGTAAAGACATCTATGCTTTAGCTCAAATGCAGTTAGATGATATGGCAGATTGGACAATTCTTACTTACGCAGTTACAGGAAATGGTGATTTTCTAGATAGTTATGTTATGGGTATTAAATTGAGTATGGTAGTTTTAGATAAAAATAAATTATCTAAAGCTAAACAATGTATTAATCAAGCCTTAAACAATCAAACAGTGGAAATAGAATAGGATGAGTTAGACTCATCCTTTTTTAGGGAAAAAATTAAAAATAGACAATAATTGTTTGAGGTGATAAACAATGCAGTAGGTGTAATAATAATCTTCCCCAATATTTTTACTATGGAAGCAAAGGTTTGTATTGTCGAAAATGTATTAAATTTACTAGTGGACAAGAAATAGAAAATCAGTTAAAGGAAGTTGATAGTGAGTACTTTCTTTCTTTCCACTTGAGCAATAAGCAAAAAGAAATATCTCAAAAGCTAGCTAAATTAGTTAGTCAAGGTAAATCAGTTTTATTAGAAGCAGTATGTGGAGCAGGAAAAACGGAAATCGTGTATGAAACAATATTTCAAACTTTAAAACAAAATAAAAAAGTAGGTTTTGCGATTAGCAGAAGACAGGTAGTTTTAGAAATAGCTCAGCGACTTCAAGAGGTTTTTAAAAACTTAGAAGTAATTGCTGTCTGTCAAGGATATACTAATAAAGTTGTTGGTGACCTTATTGTTTGTACTACTCATCAACTCTATAGATATCATAATTATTTTGATTTATTAATAATTGATGAACCTGATGGTTTTCCCTATAAAGGTAATAAAGTATTACATGGAATTGCCAGAAACAGTTATAAACAATCAGTTATCTATTTAACTGCTACTCCTGATGAAGAATTGATGCAAAGGGTAATGAGTGAAGAGTTATGTTATTTAAAATTATCTAAACGACCACTGGGAAATGATTTGATAATACCCAAAGTAATATATGGCTTTAAATGGCTATTATATTTAGTCTTAATAATTAAAATAAATAATTTAGTAAAACTAAATAAAAAGCTTTTAGTTTTTGTTCCGACCATTAAGATGAGCAGGTTTATCTATTTTTTATTGAGGAAGTACTATCGCTGTTGTTATATGAATTCAAAATCGACTAATAAAGAAGAAATAATTGAAGAATTTAAAACTGGTAAATATGAAATGTGCATTTGTACCACGGTATTAGAAAGAGGAATAACGATAAAAGGGGTAAATGTAATTGTGATGTTTGCTCAACATATTGTTTTTGATGAGGCTTCTTTAGTTCAAATATCAGGAAGAGTTGGTCGAGATGTTAATGACCCTTTTGGTTTTTGTTATTTTTTAGCAACCAAAAAAACAAAAGAAATTGATAAATGTATAAAAAGATTAAAAAGGGCAAATAATGATTGATTGTTACTGTTTAGTTTGTCATAAGGGCATTAGAGAAAACGGAAGTATTAGACAGTTATTTTATGTTAATGATGTGTTGTGCAGTAATTGTCGTAGTGACCTTTTCGACTATAAATATCTGTTTAATTTAGATGGAATTACTATTGAGGGTTTATACATTTATACAGGTAAAGTTCGTGAATTATTGATTCAATATAAAGAATATAATGATGAAGCACTATTTCCCATATTTTTATATCCTTATAAAAAATATTTAAGAAGAAAATATAAGAATTATTCTTTAGTTGTAATGTGCAGTAGTAAGGAAAGTATTTTAAAAAGAGGCTTTAATCATATGGAGAATATGGTTGATATATTAAATATGAATGTACTTGATGTTTTATATAAAAGTAAAGATATCAGTCAAAAACATCTGGATTTTAAAGCAAGAGAATATATTGGAAAATATATTCATTTAAAAAATAAAGAATTACTAAAGGGGAAAAAGATATTATTAATTGATGATGTAATTACTACAGGTTCAAGTATAAAAGCAGCTTATAAACTATTAAAACCATATTGTTTAGATGTGAAGGTTTTATGTGTTTGTTACAGCAGTAATTTTATACCAGATAAAAGATTGAAGATTGTAAAATTATTCGGTAAATAAAGAAAATTTAAGATAGTGTATATTTATTTTTATAATTTACTGAGTTAAGATATATGATACAATTAATAAGGTAGGAGGTATGTTGAATGTCAAATTTTATCAGCAGACTATTTAATCTTGGCAAGAGAGCTACAGCTGCATTAGAAAAGAAAGTAGAACCAATTGAAGAGTTGGCAGACTATATGGCATCATTATCTGATGAACAGCTGAAAGAGAATACAACAAAATTTAAAGAAAGATTGGCTAATGGAGAAACATTAGATGATATTTTATCTGAAGCTTATGCGACAGTTAGAGAAGCAGCCAAAAGAGTAATTGGAGAATATGCTTACAAGGTTCAGTTAATGGGTGGTGTAGTTTTACATCAAGGTGATATTGCTGAAATGAAAACAGGTGAAGGGAAAACCTTAACTAGTATTTTTCCAGTTTATTTAAATGCTTTAACTGGGCAAGGTGTTCATGTTGTTACTGTTAACGAATACTTAGCAGAAAGAGACTCGCAATGGATGGGACAAATCCATCGATTTTTGGGTTTAACAGTAGGTTTAAATAGACACGGATTAAACCAATCACAAAAAAAAGCAGCTTATGAATGCGACATTACTTATACAACTAATAGTGAATTAGGTTTTGACTATTTAAGAGATAATATGGTTACCAAAGTTGAAGATCGAGTTTTAAGAGGCTTAAATATGGCTTTGGTAGACGAAGTTGACTCTATTTTAATTGACGAATCAAGAACACCACTAATTATTTCTGGTGGTAAAAAAGATACCGCTAACTTATATATTCAAGCAGATAAGTTTGTTAAAAGATTAACTGAGGAAGAAGATTATACTATTGATGTCCAATCAAAGAGTATTATGTTAACTGAAGAAGGTGTGGAAAGAGCAGAAAGTTATTTTAAAGTTGAAAACTTATATCAACCTGAACATACTGCACTTGTTCATCATATTAATCAAGCTTTAAAAGCTAACTATACAATGAGTAATGAAGTTGAATATTTAGTTAGAGACAGACAAGTTCATATCGTAGATGAATTTACAGGTCGTATTATGGAAGGTAGAGTTTTTTCTGATGGTTTGCATCAAGCTATTGAAGCCAAAGAAAATGTTCCAATCAAAAGAGAAACTTCAACTTTGGCTACTATTACTTATCAGAACTTCTTTAGGTTATACAATAAATTATGTGGTATGACAGGTACTGCAAAAACAGAAGAAGAAGAGTTCTTGTCAATTTATAATATGAGAGTTTTCGAAATTCCAACCAATAGAGACATTATCAGAGAAGACTATCCAGATGCAGTATATGGAACAAAAAAAGCTAAATATGAAGCGTTGACAAAAGAGGTCATTGAAAGAAATTCCAAAGGACAACCAGTACTAGTTGGTACAATTTCAGTTGATGTTTCTGAATTTTTAAGTAAAATGTTTTCACAAAGAAGAATTAGACATGAAGTTTTAAATGCTAAAAACCATAAAAGGGAAGCGGATATCATTGCTAAAGCTGGTTTAAGAGGTTCAGTTACAATTGCTACTAACATGGCAGGACGTGGAACAGACATTAAACTAGGTCCTGGAGTTAGAGAGTTGGGAGGTTTAGCAGTTTTAGGTTCAGAAAGACATGAATCAAGACGTATTGATAATCAGTTGCGTGGTCGTAGTGGTAGACAGGGAGACCCTGGATGTTCTAAATTCTTTGTTTCATTAGAAGATGAATTAATGGTTCGTTTTGGAAGTGAAAGAATTAGTGGAATGTTTGATCAGTTAGGAGACATTCCTATTGAATCAAAGGTAGTAACCAAGGCTATTGAATCAGCTCAAAAGAGAGTTGAAGGTATGAACTTTGATATTCGTAAAACTTTACTTGAATACGATGATGTCTTAAGACAGCAAAGAGAAACTATGTACACTCAAAGAGATGAAATTTTAGAAAATGATGATGTACATTCAATTATTGAAGCAATGTTTGAAAGATTTGCTGATGATTTAGTGGACTCATATACCGACTTTACTCAAAGAACTCCAATAGTAAATAAGGAAGCCTTAGCTATGGCTATTGATAAGACAAGCGGAGTTAAAACCAATGTAAATGATGTTTTTGTTTCATTAAATGATACTAATGATATCAAAAAGGCTTCATTTGATGTTTTATGGGAAAGCTATGAGAATAAGATAGAAGAGATAAGAGAAGAAATGATTAAACTTGAAAAAGTTATCGTTTTAAAGATTATTGATGCTAAATGGATTGATCACATTGACTTAATGAGTAAATTAAGAGATGGTATTCATTTACGCTCTTATGCTCAAGATAATCCACTAAAAGCTTACACTCAAGAAGGATATGAGATGTTTGAAACGATGATGAATAACATTTCTAAAGAAGTTGTTAACTTCTGTTCAAGTTGTCGTATTGAATACGGTAGGAGACAAAGATAATTATGGAACTATATGAAATTAGACAACAGTTAACCGAAATTTCCGGTAATGTAGAAGCTTTAAAGGAGTCTCTTTGACCAAGAAACAAAAAAGCAAAGAATTGTTGAAATAGAGAAATTGATGCTTGATGAAAACTTTTGGTCTGATAGAAAAAAGGCTCAAAGTTTAATTGATGAAGCCAATTCTTTAAGAGATACCTTGGAAAGCATGCAGGTTTTATCATCTTCCATTGAAGAGATTGATGATTTATTAGCTTCTTTAAAAGATGATGAAGATGAAGAAATGCAAATGTTGGTGCAACAGGAATTTGAAGAAATGCTTGAAAAATATCAGCAGTTTGAAATAAGTGTACTATTATCTGAACCTTATGATCGACATAATGCAATAATTGAATTGCATCCAGGAGCAGGAGGTACCGAATCTCAGGATTGGGCTCAAATGCTGTATCGTATGTATACTAGATATTGCACTTTAAAAGATTATAAGGTAACCATCTTAGATTATTTAGATGGCGATGAAGCAGGGCTTAAGTCATGTAGCATGTTGGTTGAAGGTCCTTTAGCTTATGGGTATTTAAAAGGAGAAAAGGGGGTACATCGTTTAGTTAGAATTTCTCCTTTTGACTCAGGTGGAAGAAGACACACTTCTTTTGCCAGCGTTGATGTTATGCCTGAATTTGATGATGATATTGTCATTGATATTAAACCTGAAGATATAGAAATTGATACTCATCGTGCTTCAGGTGCAGGTGGACAACATGTCAACAAAACCGATTCAGCAGTAAGAGTTACTCATAAACCAACTGGTATAGTTACTACCTGTCAATCAGAAAGAAGTCAACTTCAAAATAGAGAAAGAGCAATCAATATGTTAAAAAGCAAACTCTATCAAAGACATATTGAAGAGCAACAAGAAAAATTAGCAGCTATTAAAGGAGAACAAAAACTTATTGAATGGGGTTCGCAAATTAGAAGTTATATTTTCTGTCCATATACTTTGGTTAAAGACCATCGTACCAATTACGAAGAAACAAATGTTGAAAAAGTTATGGATGGTCAAATAGATGATTTTATTTACTCTTACTTAAAGAGTCAAATTGATTAATTGATTTAATTAATTTATAATTAATACAGTAAATAGGAGAATTGTTATATGAGTGAAAACAATAAAAACGCCCAAGATTTAGATGAAATCTTAGAAAAGATTGAGAACATCGACGAAGTAAAAGAAGTAGAAGTGCCTTTATTTGAAAGTATAAAATTTGAAAGTCCGTTTGAAAATGATGATAAAAGCGTTTCTTATTTTGCTACTGCAACTAAAATTGAAGAAAGTGATGGAGAATATACTGTTATTGGTTCTTCAACAGTGATTGATTCTAATATAAAATGTGGTGGAAATATCAAAGTGAAGGGTCAAATTAAAGGCAATGTTTCAGTAAATGGTAGTGCTGATGTTTACGGAACAATTGAAGGTGATATTCAAGCTAATGATGTAACATTGGAACATGGCGCTAAAGTATTAGGCAATATCATCTGTAAAGCTGATGTTAATGCTTTAGACGATAGTAAAATAGTTGGAAATATTGTTGCTAAAAACGCATACATTAACTCACATGTTGAAGGTGACATAGAAGTATTAAATGAAATAAAAATTACTTCTACTGCTGCAATAACAGGCAAAATAGTAACTGGCACATTTTTCACAAGCGGTACAATATTGAATGCCACAATTTCAATCAAACGTTAATTTTAAGGAGTTATTATTATGAATGAAAAAGAATTATTCCAATCAGTAAATTTTGAATCACCATTTAAAAATGATGATAGAAAAAAAACAAATAATGATGAACTAACCATTATTGGTTCTTCTACCATTATTGAAGGAAAAGAAAACAGCAAGATTGTTTGTGGTGGCGATATTGAAATTATGGGACAAGTAAAAGGATTAGTTGATATTGCTGGCAGTGCTGAAATTTATGGTATGATTGATGGACTTGTAAATGCTGAACAATTAATAGTTGAAGAAGGTTCAAAAATTAATGGCGACATTAATTGTCGAACAACCCTATCAATCAATGGTGCTGAAATTGTTGGTAACATTAAAGCAAAAAATGCCTATATAAATGCCAGTGTTAAAGGTGATATTGCAGCAACAAATGATCTTAAGATAGCTAACAATAGTATAATTGAAGGAAATATAGCTACTGGTTCAATAAGTATTGAATCTGGAGCAGTGATTGCTGGAAATCTATCAGTTAAAAAATAAAAAAAGAAAATACAAAAAACTCGAGTCAAACTCGAGTTTTTATGTGTATTTGAAATAAACTTATTTTACTTTTATATTTATTCATTATCAGCGTCAACTGATGTTTCTTTTATTTTTGGATTTTCCATCGTAACGCTATAAGGTTTTCTTACTAAAATCCCATTGTCTGGTCTTTTTTGCTGCCTATTGTTAGGACTGAAAGGTTTGTGTTTGTGATGCTTTTTATATTCATCACCATCATAGGTATGACTTACATGCTTGATTGATTTGCTTTTTCTATACCTAACATAGAGATAAATTGCAGCTACTGAACCAAATGCAACCAGAATAGGAGTCATTTATTAATTGTTTTCCTTTCTGATCTCTAACAATTTGTTCTTTAGTTCGTTTTCTAATTTCCTTAATTCAATTTCAGCAGCATTCCTTCTTGCTCTGCCATCAGATTGAATTCTTAATACTTCATCTAAAGTTTCAATTAGAGATTTATTAGTGTATTGTAATGTTTCAATTTCAACAATACTTCTTTCACTTGCTTGGGCAGTTTCAATTGTACCTTGTTTTAATGACTCAGCATTTTTCTTCAATAATTCATTAGTCATCTTATCAACAGCAGCTTCAGCGTCAATAGCTTCCTTCGCGTGAGATAAACCAAGGGCAATAACCATTTGAGATCTCCATAAAGGAATAGTATTAACTAAAGTAGATTGAATTTTTTCTGCCATTAAGGTGTCATTATTTTGAATTAATCTAATTTGAGGTGACATTTGAACAGCAATCATTCTAGTCATTTCTAAATCGTGAATTTTCTTTTCGAAACGATTAATCAGTTGAGCATAGTCATTTGCTTTTTGTGCATCTTCAACCAAACCACTTTCTTGAGCAATAGCTTTTAATTTAGGAAGCTCGATATTAACTGCTTGTTCTAATTTCTTTTGACCAGCAACGATATACATTGTAAGTTCTTTTTTGTTTAATTCGTTTTTGTCATATAGTTCATCTAAAATAGCGATATCTTTTAAAAGTGTAATTTGATGTTCTTCTAATAAAGTGCAAATTTTATTAACGTTAATATCGACTTTATCATAGTTAGCTTTCAAAGCTGCTATTTTATTTTTTCCTTTTCGAAAAAGTGCTTTTAATCCTTTTGACTCTCCTTCAGCATCAAAATCTTTTAATTCGACAACTAAGTCAGAAATCATATTACCAATTTGACCTAAGTCTTTAGTTCTAATATTTTCTAATGTAGTTGTTGAGAAACTAGAGATTTTCTTTTGTGAATTAGCCCCATAACTCATAATGACATCGGCATCTGTGATATCAATTTTTTCGGCAAATTCATCTATCATTTTAAGTTCTTCTTCAGATAAAGTAGATAAATCTAGTTTTGCTGGAACAACATTTTCTGTTTCAATAGTTTGAGTTGCAGCTTGTTGTTGAGCTTGTTCATCTTTTGGGTCTAAAGTTAAGACGATTTTTTCTTGATCCATATTATAATCCTCCATTTTTTATAAATCACTAAATTTATTATATCATAACTAATTAAATAGTATCATCTTTTAAATGATAAGTAAGTTTAACTTTTGGTAAAAAA
>JAAZJL010000058.1 GCA_012800355.1 Erysipelotrichia bacterium
CATGAATATTAGCGGATAATACACCTTCAATCATATAAGTGTTGATAATATTATTGTTGAGATTCTCTTTAGAAAATTCACTTATTTTAATATTCTTTAATTCAATTTTGTCTTCATAATTGTTTATATTAATAGTCAAAAGAATGTTAGTAAAACAAGACATTAGTTGTTCTTCAGTTATCTCATAATTGAAAAGAAAAGAGTTATCATATAAACAAAATTGATATTGATTGCATAAAATTTTATCAACTGTTAAATATGTATATTTGTTTTTGTCAACTCTTCCAAAAACATCATTTTGTTCAAAGTATATATTATCAAACTTAGCACCATACTCTAAAGAAGAAAGTTTAAAAGAAGAAATTATCATCTTTTGTTTATAGATTGGAGCTATCAGCAAATTATAAATATATAACTTATCACCATTTTCCCCAGTATAAACAAAGGCTTCTTTGACTTTTACTTCAAAATATTCACCTTTATAGACTGGCAAATCTGTTTCATTAAAATAGTTTTTCATTGACTCATTTGATTTAGAAATATAATCTGACATCAAATATGTTTTATCATTATCATTCCTATTGTTTACATAAAAAACAAATAAAAGGCTTAATATTATGGTAAATAATATTGCAATAAATGGTTTTAGTTTTTTCATAACATTTACCTCCCTAAATAGTTACTTAAACTGAATCCATTTAAACTATACCTTAATTAGAATATTCTTTTCAATATATTATTTTACCTTTTTCAGCATAACTATAATAACTATCAAAACTAACGATGATATGGTCAATTAAAGGAACATTCATCAGTTTTCCAGCTTGTTGAAGCTGATAAGTAGTTTCATCATCAGCTAATGATGGTTCAATAAATTGCGAAGGATGATTATGAGCAATTATAACTTTTTTCGCTCCTTTTTTGATGGCTTCTAAAAATATTTCTGCGGTATTTATAGAAACACTATTACTGCTTCCTTTGTAGATATCACTATAACCGATAATCTGATTTTTTATATTTAAAAATACTATTACAAAGTACTCTTGAGTTTTACTGCCAATGTGTTTTTTTAACCATTCTATTAATACTTTAGGTTCTTTAACCATATCTTTATCTAACATTTCAAGATAATTCATTCTTCTCACTAATTCTAATGAAGCTATTATTTGACTAGCCTTTGCTAGTCCAATTCCATTAAACTTCATTAACTGTTGAATCGATAGTTTCATTAAACCATTTATTCCACCAGTTTGATTTAGTATTTTATTAGCTAGTTCTACCGATGAACAGCCCTTTACACCATTTTTTATTATTAGGGCCAGTAATTCGCTATCTGAAAGTGATTCGATTCCATTAGCTACAGCTTTTTCTCGTGGTTGAATCGATTTATCCCAATTTTTAACACTCATAAAGGAGGTAACATCTCCCTTATCTAAATGTAATTCTGACTTTGTTGAAACTGAAACTTCCACTATTTGCAAAAGCCAATTTAAATACAGCTATGGCAAAAGCAATTAGAGTCAGTAAAGTAAAGATGCTTTTAATCATTTTAATCCCTCCATCCTATTGAAAAACCAAAAAATTTAATCATTCCTTTACTGGAAGTTAATATCTTCAATGATAGATATGCCAAAAAAGGAATTGCGATAGTTTTTAAAAATTTAAGCACTAATAGTTACCTCCTTAATAAATAATCATTAAAACTTTAATAAATTCCTATTTTACTGTTACAAATATTTTTATTATTAATCTTTTTCATACAAAAACCCCTTAGACCTAAGGGGTTAGTTTATTTAAAATAGTATAATAACATTATTTTATTAATGTTCCATATGTTTTTTAGCTTTATCAGCATATTCTTGAGACAGTTTACTGTCACCTTTATTCTCATACATTTTTGAAATCATGGCTTCAAGAACTGGTTTTACTAGTTCATTAGCTGTTTCTAATTCTTTTATAGTATCCTGCAAATATTCACACCCGTTTTTTATATAAACATCATATATTCTGTCAAATTCATAGATAGATTCATCATTTATTAATTGTTTTATATAACCATAATATTTTTTCACTTTATCATAATTTTCAATTGATAAATAATAATAAAATCCTTTAATATAAACTGCTTCTTTCTGTACTTTATTGAGTCTAACTTTTTCAAAATGGTTAAACATCGTTTCAATTTGTTCAACATCTGATTTAAGCAAAGCCACATTTAATTTCATAAAATCTATATTAAAAGGACGAAGTAAATATTTCGTTTTCTTCGAATCAATTAGTTTGTAAAAACCATCATAATCTTTAGTAATTATAAGATTAACAAGTTCTTTTTCTAATTTAACTGTCAAAACTCTAGTTACAATTGTAAAAACAAAGCTAAATCCTATGGCTATAATTGTTAATTTTAATGCATCGTTCATATTATTCCCTCATCTATTTTTACCATAATTATATTACATCATAATGCTTTAAAGCATTATAAATACCATCATCTTCAATATCTGTTGTTACATAATCACTTACTTGCTTTAATGACTCACTTCCATTACCCATACAAATACCAATACCACACATTTTCAATAGCTCTTTATCATTATCAGCATCACCAAAAGCTATGCAATCTTTTAACGATAAACCTAAAAAATCAACGAGTTTTTTTAATGTTTTCCCTTTATTGACATCATTTCTTATGCATTCACAGCCGTGTAAATAACCCTGAAAAAACTGAAGATCATTAAATTGTTCTTCCAATTTCATTGCTTCTTTCTCAGGAGAGTAAATAAAACAACCTAGTGGTAACATATGAGTTAAATGATAATCTCTAGTTTTACTGTTATCATCAATAGTTTCTTTTTTAATCGCTCCCCTACAATAGTAAGAAATAAAATACGGATAATCAACATACACTTGCAAAGAATCATCAAATTTAAAGCCAAAAGAATAATCTCTTTCATAACAAATTTCCAGCAATTTATCGGTTGTTTCTTTTGACAGTGGATAACATTCAATTGTTGTGCCATCACTTGCATTAATACAAGTACCATTAACTGTAATATAATAATCAGCTTTTACTCTATCTTTTACATCTTGATGCAAAAACTTGTAACCTCTTCCAGTGGCTACAATTATGGTTATTCTTTTTTCTTTAGCTAAGTTAATAGCTTCTATTGCAGACTCTTCAACATACTGCTTACCATATTTAATAAGAGTGTCATCAACATCAAAAACTAAAGCTTTAATCATTTTTACCTTCTTTTAAAATATAATTTTCAATAAACTCAGCCACACCAGCACTAGCACAATCACTCACCTGGTATTTAGCTGCCTCTTTAGCTGCACTACTTCCATTGGCTACACATGCTGAAATACCTGCAGCTTTTAACATAACTACATCATTATCATTGTCACCAATAGCAGCTACTTCTTCTAAAGAAATACCCATATCTTTGATTACTTCTAATAATCCAGTTAATTTGTTAACATGTTTTAAAGAAACATCCACCGTTGATGGCTGAGGGATATTAAAAGAAAACTTATCCCCACCACCCTTTTTGACCATTTCTAATAGTTTATCATCACTTATGTCATTGTTAGAAAAACCAACTCGATATACTGGATCTTTAATATACTTGAAAACATCATTGGTAACAATAAAGTCCATATTAACACTATCAAAATCATACTGCAAAATCTCACAGTAAGAAGTCGCAATATTAAAATCTGATTGAGCTATATTAAATGAAACATTTAAATCTTGAGCCAACTGATGCATCTGTTTAATTTGATTTAAAGTAAAAAAATCATCAACTAAAACCTTTTCATCATTACTTCTAATTACTAAAGAACCATTAACCGCAATGACATAGCCATTATTCTTTTTTAAGTTGAACATTTCTATTACTTCTTTTATACCATCATAAACTCTACTACTAGCAAAACAAATGGTTATACCTTTTTTAATTAATTTATTTATTGCCTCAATATTCTTTTGTGGGATACAATCTTCTTTGGCGCAATAAAGAGTGTGATCAATGTCAACCACAAATAATTTAATCATCTTATTCCATCCTTTCAAAACTTATAAATCTAGTTCCTTGAAAAATCAATAAACCATAATCATTTTCTACTAGTAGTCCATACTCTTCCCCTGAAACGTGGAATTCTTTTCTTTCATTACCATCTAATTCAAATGTCACATAGTAAGTAGTGAATTCTCTAACAAAAATTCTTTTACTAATCACTTTACCATATTTTTTTAAAATTTCCGCTTTATCATTACTTCTTTTTTCTTTAACCCCTTTTAATATTACCACTACAAAAAGAGAAAGAATTAAAATAAATGTTATAAAAAATATAGTTTGAAAAACTGTTAATCCAACCGAAGGACAAACTGGTGGAAACATCACAAATTATTACCCCCAATAAACATAATTATCTTTTCTAGGTTTTGGTGTTGGTGCTTCCTTGTCACTATAACCTAATATACAATTACCAATTCCTTCATATTCTCCTTCAATACCAAACTTTTTAAGGATTTCTTTTCCTTCTTCAGTTTCAAAAGTTTCTCTTGCTCTATGAATCCAACATGAGCCAATCCCTAATGCATGAGCAGCATTCATAAGATTAGACATTACTACTGCTCCATCATAAACATGGGTTCTGACATTTTTATCTGCCAATACTACAATAACTGTTTTAGCTCCAAAGAAATTGTCGCGATCATACTCTCTTCCAGCAGCAGTACAGTTAAGTCTTCTTAATGTTTCTAAAGTATCTTCATCTTGAATTACTAACATTATAGCTGATTGTCTTCCCATACCACTTGGTGCATACATACCAGCTTTTAAAATTGTTTCTAAGTCTTCTTTACTAACCATTTGATTAGTAAAACTTCTAATGCTTCTTCTTTCCATTAAATCTTTAATTGTTTTATTCAAATTAACTCACCTCTTTGTTCAATTATAACTTATTTGTACTTCTTTTAATAGTCAACGGGTTTGTTTTATGCTATATTGACAGCGGTGATTAAAATGGAAATTAAAGGTATTATTTTCGATATGGATGGTACAATAACTGATTCTGAAGCTTATGCTAGAGGTTTGGCATTATCAGTCTTTGCAGAAAAAGGTTATACCATTAACGAACAATTTTACAGCAAGCTAATAGGAATTAATAGAGCTTCTGGAATTAAAATTCTTTCTGAAAAAACAAAAGACGATAATATTTCAGCAGATTTATTAGATTCATTTTATGCTAGAATGAGTGAAGCTTATAGCAATAACAAAATTAGTTTAAAAAAAGGAGCTGTTGAAATTGTAGAATTTTTACGTTTTCATAATATTCCTACTGCCCTAGCTACTAGTGCTGATATGGCAAAAGTTATTAAATCTTTTAATAGTAACAATATAGAAGTCCCTTTTAATACTGTTATCACTGGTGATATGATTAAAAAAAGCAAACCAAATCCTGAAATCTTTTTAAAAGCTGCTAAAATGATGAAAATAGATATAAAAAACTGTCTGATAGTTGAAGACTCTCACAATGGTATTGAAGCTGCTTTAGCTAGTGGTGCCATCACTATAATGGTTCCTGATATCTTAGAACCACTAGAAAAACATATCAATCAAGGTGTAATCATAAAAAAAGACCTTTTTGAGGTCTTAGACTTTATTAAACAACACGTAAACCTTTAGGGAATTTATTCTTAATTTGATTACCATCACCTTTACCAAATCCAATAGGTATACCCTTATAACAGATTTGAACATATCCCTTATAACCTTTTTCCATTATTGATAAACCTGATAAATATTTATTGATTATTTTAGAGTCTGTAGTATTGTAGACTCTTTTAAATTTAAGACTACTGATAAATAAATGATGAGCTGGTTCAATTCTGTTTTTAACAATTTCACCAAGCAGAATTCCACTTCTAAGTATATTAGCTTTTAAATCTAATAGATTTTCTTTAGAAGTATAGACTTTATTATTAATAATCGTATAATTTATTTTTTCTTTTAAGTTATCTTCAATAAATTTATCAATAATTTTATCTTTAGAAAAAGGCAGAGTTTTTAATTGAACTTTTTCAGTACTAGAAGTCTTGATAAATTTACTAACAAAATGTCCTTCCCCACCTTGATAAGGAAATACTCTTCTGGTTAACCCTCGCTTATCAAAGCCTGGTTGACCACAACTTAAATTAGTTTCTACTAAATGCATATCGGGATATTTTTCTAAAAACAATCTAACAACTTCTTCGTTTTCATGTTTGTTGAAAGTACAAGTTGAATAAACTAAAACACCATTTTCTTTTAGCGTTAAATAAGCATAATCCAGAATGTACAATTGTCTTTTTTGATTAGCCATAACTGCATTATAGTTATACTCTACTATGCTACTTGGATACTTTTTAAACATTCCTGCTCCAGAACAAGGAGCATCAACTAAAACTTTATCAAAAACTGATAAAAGTTTAGGGCATAAATCTTCAACTGAATTATTAGTTATCAGATAATTATCAGTAGAAAAACGCTCAATATTGGAAAGCAAAATATTGGCTCTTTTTCTTTCATATTCATTACTAAGCAAAAAACCTGTTTTATTCAATGCAGAAAGAATTTGAGTAGACTTACCTCCCGGAGCTGCACATAAATCTAACACCCAATCCCCTTCTTTGATATCTAAAGCATTTACCACCATCGTGGCACTAGGCTCTTGAAGATAAAAAAGACCAGCTAAATGATACGGATGTTTTCCTAGTTTATCTTCTGATTCCAGATAATACGTATCTTCATCAAAGGCTGTTTTTTCTTTTAAATTGATTTCTTCACTAATAATTTCATGGTTGGCTTTTAAACGGTTTATTCTTAAAGCCTTATAAAGTGGACTAGAAAAAGATTTGATAAATTTATCAAAATCCTCTTTATCTAACAACTGTTTTATCTCATCTAAAAAATAACTATTATCCATCAATCTTTCTTTCTTTTAAAGCCAAATAAACTGGAATACCGATAACTAATAATACTCCAAGTTCACCAACTAAAACTTGAAAACCATAAATCGACCAATAAGTCATTAAATCATTAAAGTTAAATACAATAGCCAACTCAAGGCCAACAATAGTTCCGTTGATAATTGCTGGAACGATAAAACTTAATAGTGGTATGTTCTTAATTTTTCTTTCTTTTAGATTATACATCATCACACAACTTATAAAGGTTGCGCTACTTCCAAAAATAATGTCCATTACTCCTATTGGATTGGTTCCTGAAATTAAGCCTATTAAATTAGCTAGAAAGCAACCAAAAGTTAAGCCATAAATATAATCATAATCAAAAAACATTAGAACCAGTAAAACTTCAGAAATTCTAAATTGAATAGGACCAAAAGAAGCGGGAGCTATTAACAAAGTCACCACTACATACATACTGCTAATTAACATTTGACGAGTATATCTTTTTAACATAATTATTTAATTAATCTAAAGTAAGCTAATACTAAAATTCCTAAAATTATTCTATAGACACCAAAAACCTTAAAATCATGTTTTTTAATATAATTCATTAAAAACTTAATGGAGAAAATAGAAACGATAAAAGAAATAATAGTTCCAACAATTAAAACAATCCACTCATTAGTGCCAAAGCCAAAACCACATTTAACTAATTTTAACAGTGTCGCTCCTGCCATTACTGGCACAGCCATAAAGAAAGAAAATTCACTAACTCCTGCTTTACCACAGCCTAAAATTCTACCACCTAAAATAGTACTACCACTTCTACTTGTACCTGGAATTAAAGCTAACATTTGAAATAAACCAATATTAGCAGCTGTTATATAATCAATATCTTCAACATTTTCCATTGTTACTTCGATATTTACGCTTTCAATGATAATAAAGGCTATACCATAAACAATTAAAGTTATCGCAATAGTTGTTGGATTATAAAATAAAGCATCTATTACATCATCAAATAAAAAACCAACAATAGCTGCCGGAAGACATCCTACCAAAACCTTTGACCATAAAACCCAAGTTGATTTTCTTTGTTTAGCAGTAGTATTTTTAAAATCAAATGGCCATAATTTCTTAAAATACAAAATAACTACTGCCAAAATTGATCCCAATTGTATAACCACAAAAAATGTATTTACAAACTCACTAGAAAATTGAAGCTGCAAAAACTCATTGACTAAAATAATGTGACCAGTTGAAGAAATGGGCAAATATTCACTGATTCCTTGAACAATTCCTAATACAATAGCTTTCAATATTTCTAAAACAAGCATAAAAATTACCTTCTTTTCTTTACTTGAACATTATAACAAACTTCAACACTTAATAAAAGAATAGAACTACTAAGTTCTATCTTCTTTTTTAAAAATTGTTTACCAAAAAATTTATTTACTTTTCTTTGGTTTCATATCCTAATATTAGGCCTCCTTTTTCTGCGTAATAAGCACATAAACCACCTGTTAGATGACTCTTAATATCACAATTAGGATACTTTTTCTTTATCAGATCAGTGATAAACTGATTTGCATCTTCGTTAAAGACATGGGAAATAATGACCTTATCACCTACAAATCCATTCTTCTCCATCTCTTCAAACATTCTCTTTAAAACATTTTTCATTCCCTTGCCTTTATAGACAAGCACTATTTTTCCATCATCACTGCCTTCACCAAGCATTTTAATTCCTAAAATACTAACTAAAGAAGCAATAAAAGAACTGACTCTACCATTATTAGCTAAATTTCTTACTGAATCTAAGGCAAATAATATTTTACATCTAGGGAAATAGTTTTTCATTTCAGCACATGTTTCATCAAAGTTTAAACCTTTTTCTTTTAGTTCAATGATTTTTTCTATTAGCAAAACCATTTCAGGACCAGTTGAATATGAATCTATTAAATATATTTTTGCCTCAGGATTTTCTTCTAAATACGCATCCTTAGCTTGTTGAAGCGAGTTATAACTGCCAGAAAGATTACCAGAAATAGTAATGGCATAAATCTCTTGTTCCCCTTTAAAAGCTTTAAGCCAATCACCAATACTAGGGCAAGATGTAGATGATTTTTCTTTTGTCGAGTAAAGATAATCAACCATCTTCTTCAGTTCAATACCTTTTTCATCAACAAATTCTCCAATTTCAGTATTAATTTTTAAAGGAACAGTTGTATAGTTAACCCCTGCTATTTCATATAGATTTGCTGAAGAATCTGCTACGATTTTATATCCCATATAACATCCTCCTTTACATATAAATTGTATAGTTTTGTATATTTTTTTACAAGATAATTTTCATTGATTTATATCTATGTTTTGATTATTTTTAAATAGTATAAAAAAATCAAGCTCTTAAAAGCTGATTTTATTATTTAAATATTAATTTTTAAATTACTCTAAAACATCAGAAATCATTGGTATTAATTGTTGCTTTCTGCTAATAATTTTCTCTAAAAAGATAAAATCACCAATGTATTCACCTTTTTTTCTAAATAAGTTTTCTAGCTTATGGGTATCTTGTCCTTCCGCTAAAATATATGAACCAGTACCATCAATTAATGAGAATACCATCATAACAATATTTGAATTACTATCTGAAGCATAGTTTTTCATTATTTGTTGCATTTGTTCTTTTAAAGGTTCAATTGACTCATAATTAACAATATTACATTGACCCACACTAACTTTATTTTTATTTATTTCAAATTGTTTCAAATCATTTCTAAAGATAAAATCACAAGATTTATCTTCCATTTTAGCTCCAGCAGCTAATATTTTTGGCCCTATTTCTTCTAAATCAAGCTTTGCCAATTCAGCCAAATAATTGGCCTGATCAATATCATCTTTTGTACAAGTAACAGATTTGAAATTTACTGTATCTGAAATAATAGCACAACATAGTAAACCTGCTAAATCTCTAGGTATTCTAACGTTTTTCTCTTGGAATATCTTTGAAATGATGGTGGCACAACAGCCTGTTTCTTCATTTCTAAAATAAACTGGTGTAGCAGTTTTAATGCCACCAAGACGATGGTGGTCAATTATTTCTAAAATATTGGCTTCCTCTGCTCCTTCAATTGATTGAGAAAACTCATTATGATCGACCAATATTAGGTTTCTATTAGTATGTCTGAGAACATGATATCTTGAAATAGTTCCAACAACATTATTTCGTTTATCTAAAATTGGATAACTGCGAAATCTTGATTTATTGATAATTGCTTTAACATCATCTACATAATCATCATATTGAAAAGTTATTAAATCTGTAGTCATTATCTGATCAATACTAGTTGCAAAATAAGTATACTTAACAACATCATAGATGCTTTTATTACAAACAACTAAATTACAGTTATTCTCTTTAGCTAGTTTTAATACCTCATCTGAAAAACTTTCGGTGTGAGTTGCTATTAAAGTAGCAGCTTTATTTTTAATTGCTACTTCATGCAATTTACTATCATTATTAATAACTACTATTTTATCTTCACAACCTTCATCATCAGTTCCAGACATAACATATATATGACCGTCTGTCCTTTGAATTTTAGCTTCATATACTAAATGTCCTTCTAAGAAATTAGCAATATTTTCAATTGGAGTATTTCTAATTAATTCATTATTTCTATCTTGATGAGGAATTAAAGGCTTAACTATATCAGAAGTAGTTGCCATGCCTAAAAAACGTCTTTTATCATCAACTACCGCAATAACTTTTTTATTGTGCTTTCTCATCTTCATTAAAGCTTTATACACTGTATCTGTAGGTTTACAGGTAACAATATCATCAAAGTCAATGTCTCTAACACGTGTTCTAATATTTTGAACAAGAGGTGGGGCAAACTCATTAAACATACTTAAAATAAATTCTGTTTCACGATTAATTTCACCAATTCTTATCGCAATTGCATTGTAACCCAATTGTTGTTTTAAATAAGCATAGGCCATTGCTGAAATTATTGAATCTGAATCAGGATTTTTGTGTCCAGTAACATAAATTGTATTTCTTGACATAATGTGCTCCTCTTTTCTTACATTAATTATAACTTATTTATCATTTAATTTGTACCATTGACTTGTGATAAAGTATAATGTACTTGGTGATGAATATGGAAAAAGAAAATATTAGAAAAGAAATTGAAGCAATAGATGATATGCTTTCAGACTTATTTGAAAAAAGAATTGTTCTGGCTAAAAAAGAAAAAGATTTAAATGAACAGGAAAAATTTGTTTTAACTACCGAAAAAGAAATAAAACAACAAGATATTTCTTTAATCAAAAAACAGTTTGCTAATCAGCTCGATGATTTGTCAGATGCTTTTGTTAATAGGACAAATGATAATAACGATTTGTTTTTAAATGACAATGCAGACTTCTCTACTTTTAAAGATAGTGTTTTTGAACTAAGAACTCTAGCAAAAAAAGCAATTGATGCAGGACATAGCAACGTTATTAATGCTACTATCGGCTCACTTTTTGATGAAAACAAAAAAATAGTAGCTCTTAATACTGTTTATGATTGCTATAATGCCATCGCAAATAGTACAAAAGCAGCTTACGCTAAAGCTATTACTGGTAATGAAGACTTTACAGAAGCTATCTTTAATTGGGTCAACCAAAATAATAATATCAATTTGCATCATAAAACTGTGGCAGCTGCTGGTGGTACTGGAGCCTTAGTTTTAGCTTTTAATAATTTTTTAAATCCCAATGATACTGTATTACTACCACAAACATCATGGGGTACATATAAAGTTATTGCTAAAAACTTAAACTTAAAATGTGATTTTTATAAATTAACTGCTGAAGATAACAATGTTGACTTACAAGATTTAATGTTAAAGGCTTTAAGAATCATTAGAAAACAAGGAAAATTATTTGTTGTTATTAACGATCCTTGTCAAAATCCGACAGGCATCTCACTAGGATCTGAAAACTGGAAGTTATTAATTAAATATTTTAATAAGATAACTGAATATGGACCAGTTGTTATTGTAAATGATATTGCTTATATTGATTATTGCTATAAAAATGGCTACGAATATTTACAATGTTTTAATGAAGCCAATGAGAAAATAATGTTTAACATTGCTTATAGTTGTTCAAAAACCTTTACAGCTTATGGAATGAGAGTTGGAGCAAATATTATCTTATCTAAAAATAAACAAGCTGTAGAAAATGCTTTTAATGCCTTTACTAGAAGTTGCAGAGCCTATTGGAGTAATGTTAACCATGGTTTTATGGAAGCTGTAGTTAAAGTATTAAAAGAAAATAAAGAACAATTTTTAACTGAAAAGCAGCAGTATATAAATCTGATAAAAGAAAGAAGTGAAATTTTCTTAAGTAAAGCTAAGGAAGTCGACTTACCTTTATACCCTTACACTGAAGGGTTTTTTGCAACTGTTAAAGTAGAAGATGATAACTTACTAAACAAATTCCACAATAATTTGATTGCTAATGATATATTTGCTGTTAAATTTGATAAAGGAGTTAGAATTTCACTTTGTGCCATTACCAAAGAAGAGGCAAACCTTCTTCCAAAACAATTAAAAGAAGTACTAGAGGCTAGCAAGCAATGATTAAAGTAGCCATAATGTATGACTTTGATTTAACGCTAAGCCCTAAAAATATGCAAGAATACTCTCTTCTTCCTACCTTGGATATTGAACCTAAATTATTTTGGCAAGAAGTTGAAGATTATTCCATTAAAGTTAATATGGACTCAATTTTAGCTTACATGTATCTTTTAATGCAGAAAGCTAAAGAAAAAAATGTTCCTTTAACAAGAAAGTTCTTTAATAGTTTAGGCAAAGATATTGTCTATTATCCAGGTGTTGAAGAGTTCTTTGAACGTATTAACAAGTTTGCCATAGAACATGACATTTTACTTCAACATTATATTATTTCATCAGGAACTAAAGAAATAATTGATGGCTGTTCTATCAAAGATAAGTTTGTTAAAATATATGCCTGTGAATATCATTATGATGAAAACGGACAAGCTGATTTTCCAGCAGTAGCCATTAATTATACTGGTAAAACTCAATTTCTATTTAGAATAAATAAAAACTCTTTAGATGTCTTTGATAATTCGACTATTAACTCTTTTTCCACAACTAGAGATGTTCCTTTTGAACAGATGATTTATATTGGCGATGGATTTACTGATGTTCCTTGCATGCGCTTAGTAAAATCTAATGGAGGCCATTCCATTGCTATTTATGACAAAGGAAAAGAGACTTATAAAAAATTAGTCGAAGATGGTAGAGTTAATTATGTTGCTGTTGCTGACTATCGAGAAAATAGCGAAATTGATAACATTATCAAGTTAATTTTAAAAAATATTGCGACAAAACAAAAACTAAACAAATACAGCAAATAAAGCAATAAAGATAAAACTTGTTGTTTTTTCTTAAATATCTTAAATAATATTTTTTTATTGCATTGTCATAAAAGATTGTTTATAATGATTAAGCATGCGGATGTGGCGAAACTGGTAGACGCACTAGACTTAGGATCTAGCGCCGAGAGGCATGCGGGTTCGAGTCCCTCCATCCGCACCAATTGAAGTTGAAGTTAGGCAAATCGCTTAACTTTTTTATATTTAATTATTCAATTATTTATAGTATGACTTCTTGGCAAAAAACGATCAACCCATTAAAACTGATCGCTTTTATTCATTATTTTTTAGTATAACTAAATTAACTAATCCCTATCATATAAACTGTCTCCATCTGCATGGAACTGTTTTGCGGTTACTGTATGTTGAATTGGTTCCCATTCTGTTTTTAAAAATATTGACAAAAAGGAAATCGGAAGGTATGTAAACATAAATAATGGAAATGTCAAGGTGTACAGAACTTTTTTGAACACACTTGTACGAATCATTTTCCACTCACTTACTGTTGTTATAGCCCCAATAATAAAGAACATGAAATACATGTTTGCCAGTAATAGACCAATAGATTTAATAGCAATCATAATATCATTGTCTATTGATGCCTTCCAAATACTTAATGATAAATTAAAGACAACGGAAATAATTGTAAGCACAATTCCTGGAACAACAGTCATACTCATATCAAAACAAGCAAAACTTCCCTTAAAAATTCCTTTAAACAAATCCTTTTTATAGCTGTTAAAGACCTGTAAATATCCACGACACCAGCGCAATCTCTGTCTCCAAGACTGGATAAATGATACAGGTTGTTCATCATATAAAACAGCTTTCTTACAAAAAGCGATATTTTCTCCTTTAGTTATATGATGGATAGTAAATTCAATATCTTCCGTTAGCATGTGAAATGGCCAATTACCGATTTTATCTGCTATTCTTCTGCTAAACATAAAACCAGTGCCAGAAACAGCACAACTTGTTCCAAGCAGATATCTAGCATAATTCAAATACCTACTTTCTCGCATAAACCAAAGTGCATAACCTGCGCTAATCCAGTTATCACCATAATTTTTGCTATTACGATAACTAGTTACGATTTCATGCCCTGCTGAAAAGGTTTTATTCATCTGTTCAATATAATCTGGCTCCAAAATATTGTCAGCATCAAAGATAAAGTACCCATCAAATCCATCAGGATAATCCTCTTTTAAATGTTTCATCAACACTTCCAAGGCATACCCCTTTCCAACATTGCTTTTATCAAAACGTGTGTAGACATGTGCTCCCCATTTTCTAGCAATTTCAGCGGTATCATCATCACAGTTGTCAGCCATTACAAATATGTGAATTTTATTTTGTGGGTAAGTCTGATTTTTTAAACTTTCTATTATACCTGAAATAACTTGTGCTTCATTTCTAGCGCATATCAGCACCGCAAAATCATGTATTGTCGATGCAGTATTTAATTCTTTTTTCTTAATAAACCATGAAAGTGGAACATATAGTACTTGATATGCATAAATAATAGTAAACAGTATCGCAATTACATAATTGATAATTTTAAGTGTTTCCATTGTGTGATATCTTTCTCCTTTTTTAGACTGTTAAATAACAAGTCAAATATATGTGAGAATTTCATTAGTTATATCCCAATCTATACGCTTTTTTAATAGTATTATCTTTAAACTACGTCTTATTTACCTTCACAAAGTTTTTAAACTTTTTTGGGATACTTTTATTGATAAAAGTTTTAACTAACCATATCTCTTTGTTTGTTAACATATAAATCTTTCACTTTTACCACAATAAGATTAACACTATTCGACTTTAACTTCAATCAAAACTATGCTTTAATATTCTTGCTAAAACATAAAAATAAATAATTTTATTTAAAAGCTATAATAACCGCTTACATCAATAACATCTTTTTATAGTGAGTATAAAGTATGATATAATACAAATCAGTTGGATGTGTTATAATTAACACCCAATGTATAGAAAGGAAAAATGATATGGAAATACATATTATTAATGAAATTGCATCACAGCTAAACATTACTTCAAAACAAATTGAAGCCACTTTAGCCATTTTACAAGAAGGTGGTACTGTACCTTTTATCGCCAGATATAGAAAAGATGCAACTGGTGGACTAGATGAAGAACAGATTCTTTTCATTGACAAACAATACAAATATCAAATAAACCTACAAGAAAGAAAGTTAGCTGTTATTAATCTGATTGAACAGCAAGGTAAATTAACTGAAGAAATCAAAAACTCAATCATGGAATGTGAAAAGCTTTCTCAAGTAGAAGATTTATATCAGCCTTATAAACAAAAAAGAAAAACTAGAGCTGCTGTAGCAATTAAAAACGGTTTACAGCCATTAGCTGATTATATTTTATCAGTAACATTTGAAGAAAATATTTATGAAATTGCTAAGCAATATATCAATGAGGAAGTAAAAACTGCAGAGGATGCTATTGCTGGAGCAAGTGATATTATTGCGGAAATGGTATCAGATAATGCTAAACTACGTTGGTCAATTAAAGATCAAATTGTTGAATCAGGTTCTTTACAGACTAAAATAAAGGATGATGCTGTTGATGAAAAGAAAGTCTATGAAATGTATTATGATCGCACTGAAAGAATTACTTCTTTAGCAGATCATCGTATTATGGCTATCAATAGAGCTGAAAAAGAAAAAGTAATTTCAGTAAGTTTTATTTATGATTTAGAAGATATTCAAAAACAAGCCATTAAAATTTATTGTAAAGAAAATTGCACTTTAAAAGAAATTATTGAAAATGCCGTAATCGATGGATTAAATAGACTACTTCTTCCATCAATTGAAAATGAAATTCGCTCTGATTTATCTCAAAGAGCGCATACAAATTCAATTGAAGTATTCTCAATGAATTTAGAAAAACTACTTTCACAACCACCATTAAAAGGAAGAATTGTTTTGGGATTTGACCCAGGTTACTTTAATGGTTGTAAATTGGCTGTTTTGGATGAAACTGGAAAAATGCTAGCAGTTGAGAAAATCTTTCCTTTCTCTAAAAAAGGTGGTGACTTAGAACAATCTAAAAAACAAGTTCTAAATTTAATCAATAAATATCAAGTTAAAATAATCGCCATTGGTAATGGTACAGCTTCAAGAGAATCAGAAAAGTTAGTTGCTGAGATAATTGAAGAAAACAAATTAGATGTTGAATATGCTATTGTCTCTGAAGCTGGTGCCTCAGTCTGGTCAGCCCAAGAAGAAGCTAGAAATGAGTTTCCAGATTTAGCGGTTGAAGATCGCTCAGCTATTTCAATTGGTAGAAGACTATTAGATCCATTATCTGAATTAATTAAAATTGACCCTAAATCCATTGGTGTAGGACAATACCAACATGATTTACCAGAAAAAGCTTTATCAGAAAGACTTCAAGAAGCTACCATGAAAATCGTCAATAGAGTTGGGGCTGATGTAAATACCGCTTCAGCAGAACTATTAACTCATATTTCCGGTTTAAATGCTGGTATTGCTAAAGAAATTGTCAATCATCGTAATGAAAATGGAAAGTTTACCAATAGAAACCAACTTAAAGATGTAAAAAGATTAGGACCTAAATCATTTACTCAATGTGCAGGTTTCTTAAGGATTATTGATGGTGATGAACCATTAGATGCTACTAACATCCATCCTGAATCATATGATGATGCTAAAAAACTTATGAAAGTTTGTGGTATTAAAGAATTAGGTCAAGAAGATGTTACTTTCCCTAAAGAGAAAGTAGAAACATTAAATATCGAAGCCTACACTTTAAAAGATATTCAAGAAGCTATCAAAGCACCACTTAGAGATTATCGTGAACAATTTGAAGGTGCAATCTTAAGGTCAGATGTTTTAGAAATCTCAGATTTGCATGTCGGCGATAAATTAGATGGCACCGTTAGAAATGTTGTCGACTTTGGAGCATTTGTGGATATTGGCTTACATGAAGATGGTTTAGTTCATATCTCAAGAATGTCAATGTCAAAAATTAATCATCCAAGTGATGTTGTAGCAGTAAATGACATTGTACAAGTCTATGTTTATGAAATTGATTTAGCTAAATCAAGAGTTCAACTTTCATTATTGCCTTTAGAAAAGTTAGCAGAAAGAGAAAACGAAAATAAGAAAGCTTTCAAAAATCGTAAAAAAAGTCGTAATAAAAAACCGATAAAAACTGAAAAACAAAAACAAGAAGAGGCTATGAAACGTCTTCTTGAAAGATTTGGAAAAGATTATTAATAAACTTAAAGCTTCACAAATTTGTGATGCTTTTATTTTCAGTTTTCATCATTATAAAAGGCACATAATTCATCAAGTATTCTATCACTAACTTCTTCATACATTTTCTTTAGTTTCATTAACAAATCTAAATCTGTTTGCTGA
>JAAZJL010000059.1 GCA_012800355.1 Erysipelotrichia bacterium
ATTCATGCGTAATTCTACCTTCCTCATAACGCGATAAATACCTCCGTAGACTATAATATTTATCATAATACATACTTGGGACATTTTCCCGTATTAACACTTAAGACATTATCACGTATTAACCACAATTTTCATTAATTTAATGATATAAATATTGCAATTATTAAATGCTTGTATTAAAATGGTATTGACTTAATTACTTGACACGAAAATTTTAATAATAATTTATCTTTTTTTTGTGTTGCTAATTATAATATAAGGAGGATTAATATGAGTAATTGGTTAGAAGAAAAACTTCTTCCTGCAGCGACTAAATTTGCTCAAAACAAGTTTTTATCTGCGGTAAGAGATGGTGTTACTATCATTATCCCATTCTCAATTATTGGTGCATTTGCATTAATTGTTGGACAGTTCCCAATACAGTCATGGATGGAATTTACGGATCAGTACGCACGTTACATTTACTGTTTTTCAACAGTAACATTAGATTTGTTAGGAATATTTTCATTAATTGGTATTTCATATAACATGGCTGTTCAGTATGGAGTAGATCCAATCACTAATACTGCTATTGCTGTAGCTACATTTTTTATGGCAACATTAACAAGCGATGGTGGAATTGATACAGGAGTATTCTCAGCAACAGGTATGTTTACATCAATTGTTGTCTCTTATGTCGTAACAATGGTTTACAAGTTTTTGGTTAAGAAAAATATTGTAATTAAAATGCCAGATGGTGTTCCACCAGCAGTGTCTAACTCATTTACCTGTTTATTACCTGGTTTAGCATGTTTGATGATTGCTTGGTTGATAAGAATTGTATTAAATATACAAATCAATGATGTTATTACCGCTTTGTTCTCACCACTTGTTAGTGGAATGAATTCATTACCTGGTTATGTGTTATATGTTTTCTTAATGTGTTTGTTATGGGTCGTTGGTATTCATGGCGATAACACATTATCGCCAATTGCTAGTCCTATTACATTAGCATTAATGGCTCAAAATATGGAAGCATTTAAAAATGGACAACCTATTCCTAATATAGCAACATTCTCGGCTATGTTTGTTGTTTTCTCTGGAACAGGATGTACAATTGGTTTGGTAATAAACATGTTGTTATCAAAATCAAAACGTTATAAAGAACTTGGAAAACTTTCTATTTTACCAGCTTGTTTTAACATTAATGAACCAGCTGTATTTGGTGCACCAGTTGTTATGAACCCAATATTAGCTATTCCATATATTGGTGTTTCAGTAATTTTAACAATCTGTACTTGGTTGTTAATGCAGTTTAATATTATTGGTAGAGTGTGTGTTGAGGTTCCTTGGACAACACCACCAATTATTGGTGCTTATCTATCAACTGGATTTAA
Organism: Erysipelotrichia bacterium; assembly: GCA_012800355.1. Classification (GTDB taxonomy): domain Bacteria; phylum Bacillota_I; class Bacilli_A; order Erysipelotrichales; family Erysipelotrichaceae; genus UBA1783. Next base: position 1,377 of record JAAZJL010000059.1, read on the forward strand.
CTTACCAGCAGCAATTTGGAATTTTGTTGAAATTGTTATTTCTTATTTAGTTTATAGACCATTCTTCAAAAAACAAGAAGCAATGGAATTAGAAATGGAAAAAGAAGTAGAAAAATAAAATGAAAAAAATATTACTCTGCTGTGCAGCAGGCATGTCAACATCACTTTTGGTTCAAAAGATGCAAAGTGCAGCTGCTGCCGAAAACTTCGAATGTGAAATTGAGGCTGTTCCTTTTACGATAAATGAACCAAAGATTTTGCAGGCGGATGTTGTGTTACTTGGTCCACAGGTAAGGTTTAATCTTAAGTCTATAAAAGAAAGATATCCTGATAAACCAGCTGAAACTATTGATATGATGGCTTATGGTATGTGTGACGGAGTAAAAATTTTAAAACAAGCAAAAAGATTGTTAGGTTTAGAATAATATTTAATAAAGCTCACAGAAATGTGAGCTTTATATAAAGATAATCTAAATGAATTACTTTTATGATACAAGATTATTAATCTAATGATGAAATATTGTTTAATATAAGTAGTTAATTATTATCAATATAAGAGGAGTGAAAAAATGAAATTAAAAGTAGTTACAATAGGTGGAGGGAGTTCTTATACTCCTGAATTAATTGAAGGTTTCATTAAACGTTATGATAAGTTCCCTTTAACTGAATACTGGTTAGTCGATTGTGAACTTGGCAAGGAAAAAGTAAAAATTATTGAGTCTTTAACTAAAAGAATGTTTGAAAAAGCTGGTTTGAATATTAAAGTGCATTCGACACTAGATAGAAGGGAAGCTTTGAAAGATGCTGATTTTGTAACGCTTCAATTTAGGGTTGGAGGTTTAGCAGCTAGAGATAATGATGAAATAATACCGCTTAAATATGATATCATCGGTCAAGAAACAAACGGTCCTGGTGGTATGTTTAAAGCGTTAAGAACAATTCCAGTTATTTTTGACATTATTAAAGATTGTCAGCAGTTATGTCCTAATGCTTGGATTATTTCTTTTACTAATCCAAGTGGCATTAACGCTGAAGCAGTTTTCAGACATACTGGTTGGAAAAAATTCATTGGTTTATGTAATGGTCCTATCGGAATGGAAAACCAAATTAAAAAAGTATTAAATGTAAAAGAAACAGACGATTTTGTTATTAAATTTGGTGGAATTAACCATATGGTCTTTGTCACAGAGATTAAAGTTAATGGTGAAGATAAATATCCTGAACTGATTAAAATTATTACAGATGAAAAAATCTCAGAAAAATTAAAAAATATTGCTGACATTAATTATTCCTCAGAATTTATTAGGGGATGCAAATATTTTGGCATCGGTTATTTTAAATATTATGTTAAAAAATGTGAAATGCTTGAACATTTAAAGCTAGATGCATTACAAGGTCAAAATAGGGCAAAAGTTGTTAAAAAAGTAGAAAAAGAACTTTTTGAAAAATACAAAGATGTCAATCTTTGCGATAAACCAAAAGAACTAGAATTGAGGGGTGGAGCTTATTATTCTGATGCAGCATGTAATTTGATTAGTTCAATATACAATGACACAGGTGATATTCAAGTTTGTGATACATTAAATAATGGCTCAATAACTAATTTACCAGATGATGTTGTTGTTGAAGTCTCGTGTAAAGTTACAAAAGATGGACCAAAACCAGTTTATATTGGTGATTTGCCTTGGCAAGCAATAGGACTAATTCAGCAATTAAAAGCCTTTGAGGTGCTAACAAGCAATGCAGCTGTTAGTGGAAACTACGAAGATACTTTATATGCTATGGCTATTAATCCATTAGTTCAAGATGAAGTTAAAGCTAAACATATTCTTGATGATATGTTACAAGCTAATAAGGAATATCTTACTAACTTTAGAAAATATTTTGATGAGCACTAATAGTTTTAGGATTTTGCAAATTAAGAGTAAGTTGTTTTATTTAAAAATCAAATTTTGTGTTAGAATATTTAATAAAGAAAAATGTAATGGAGAACTATATGAGAAAACTGGTAGTAAATTCAGCCTTAATGGCCAACGAAATAATTGATGTTTTGGATGGCTATAAAGAAAATGAAGTTGAGATTAAGTTTCTTGAAAAAAAGGGTGTTAAATTATTTTTTGAAATTAATGGTATTGAAGAAAATAATGCTATAAATTTAGTCAAAAAAATCATTAAGAGTAATGATTGGTCCAAATCTTTATATTTTTATGTGGCTTTGGAGTAACAAAAAATGAAATATACAAACAAGACAATTTATACGCCTGAAATTTGCCGAGAAATAGGAATACAAAAATCTTTTTCCTATGAGATGTTATCAACAAAAGGAATTATATGGGCTGCTATTATGTGGATAGCTGTTAGAGTTGTTTCTTCCGATAATAAAAGTATTTATAACTGGATATTTGCGTTATTTGCAGTAATTATAGTGCCAACCATTTTCTTTGTTATTCCAGCAATTAGAAATAAATCAATGTACAAAAAAACATTGCAAGCAAATAATGGAGAAGAATTAGTAACAACAGTACTATTTGAAAAACAGAAAATAGAATATAGCAATAATGTTAATCAAAAAGCAGTCAGAAAATATGAAGATGTCGCTAGAATTAAAAGGACTTCTAAATTAGTAATCATTTACTTTGATAAGGTAAATCCTATTTTTCTTGATATTAACGGGTTTATAAATTGTAAATATGAAGAAATAGAAGATTTTCTAAAGAAAAAATGCCCTAAGGCATTTAATTGAGATAATAAATAAAATGGATGTTTTGAAAACATCCATTTGCATTTTACTCCACTAGTTTAAAATAAATTACATCTTCATGAATATATTTCAATAATCTATAAGCATAAGGTTTTACTTGACCAATAACATTGACAAATCTTTCAGCAGGAAGATCTGTTAAGCATATCTGAATTTCGCCTTTATATTGATTTGCTAGGGTATTGTCTATAGTTATACAATATTTGTTTCTTAAAATTGTGTTTTCTGGTGCTATTTCAATTCCTCTTGTTGAAGTCAGTCTAATAACTTGGCTAGAACGATCAATTCTAGATAAACCTTTTGTTGATTTAATTTTATCAATAATTTGTGAATCTATTTTTTCAAAATAGCAAGGCAATTCAGTATAACCTTGATTAAAACAGTTATAGGCATGAGCTACTGATTTAAGTTCATAGTCAGATGGGTTTGAATCACCAAACAAAATATAATCAAATGCTTTTGTACAAAGCAATTCACTTACTTGAATAAATGAAGGAAGATAACGATGTGCTTCAATTGAAGGAGTACCTACAGAGGTATTATTCATTTCTGTAGGTGAAACAAGTGAAGAGATAAATGCACCAGTAGCACATCCATATTCTTTCATTTTATTGGCAATTTCAACTGCTTCTTTGATTTTTAAACCAGTATTATTACGTGGATAGAAATTTAGACATCCACAATATTGTTTTAAATTACCTTTTTCTTTGATTATAGGAAGTGATTTTTCGATTAGATAATAATTAGACAAGTTATCTTCAATCATAATTCCTAAATTGTTTGTTGTTAGAATAGCTATCTCTTCAAAGGTAAATCCTCCATCTAATCTAATAACTGGTATACCCAATTCTTTGAAGCAGGATAAATCATTTACATTTCCTCCCATCTTATACAATAGTTTTTTTGTAATATCAACGTGGAATCTCATCCCTTTTTCTTCTGCATACAAAAACAATGATTTTTTATCTTCAACAGAAGTGTTTCTTTTTCCTGGGAAAAAATATTCTTCAAAATTAAAAGAAGTAAAAATTTCTTTGTAACCAAGCTTTGAAGCTTTGTCAATCATTATTTTACACTGGTCTAAACTATAGTAATCTAAATAAAGAGAAATACCTATTGTACTCATAAAATTTTACCTCTTATATAACATTCGTTTTCGCCGATAATCTTAATTCCGTTTTTTTCATAAAAATTATTAGCCTTTTCGTTTCTTTTAGAAACCAATAACATTATTCCTTTACAATCTATTTTTCTTAAATGAGTTAAAAGATGTTGTATTAACATAGTTCCAATTCCTTTATGTTGATGACCTGGTTTAACATCCATATGTAAGTGAGCATCATATTGTAAGTTGAAAGGAGCATATACTTCTACTTCATTTTTTATTACTTGTTCAAATTCTTTTCTAATTGCTTTAGCTTGTGGAATATAATAAGTTAGCATATGATTTCGATATCTTTGATAATCAATTTCAGAAATTATATAGCCAACAATTTCACCAGTTTCGGTATCTCTGGCAACAAAACAGTTTTCTTTTGAAAATTCTGTGTAATAGTCAATATATAAGTGCTGACAAAGAACCTTTTCTTCGTAAGGCTTGTTAGGATTACTTGATACAGCAACATTTATTGCGCGAATATCATCTAAAAAATCATTTTTAAAATTAATTATTTCAATACTCATATATATATTATAGCAAAATATAATAATCTATTTAAAGATAGAATTTGTTTTATTTAAATATATGGATTTATGATAGAATAAATATGATAAATAAAATTTTATTAAGTGATAAAGGATTTAGGTGATATTGTGGAAGAAAAATTAGAACTTACATTATTTAAAATAATTTCGGAGGCTGGAACAGCGCGTAGTTTTTATATTGAAGCTGTTAGTTTGGTGAAAGAAGGTAAAATTGAAGAGGCTAAAGAACATATAAATGAAGGTGATAGTTTTATTTATAGTGCCAAACAAACACATTTACAACTATTAGCCAAAGAAACTGGTGGTGAAAAAATACCATTTAGCCTTCTTCTTCTACATGCAGAAGATATGCAAATGAGCGCTGAAGATATGAGAATTATGGCTGTAGAAATTATTGATATCTATGAAAAACAACTTGAATTATCAAGAATTATTTCCAAACTAAAATAAAACGATTAATTTTTAAGTAATTAATTTAATTATTACTTATGTTTCTTTGTTAGTTTACATAAATAAGTAATATGTGTTATAATTCTTGCGGAAAACAATAGAGATGTACTAGTAAATTACGTAGGTTTTGCAGAGAGATACTGGTTGGTGAAAAGTATTAACTGAAATAATAGAAGCTCACATTTCTGTGCAATGAAAACATTGACGTAACTAGGCGTTAACTAGAAATTGAGGCGCATGTTTTAAACATGAATCAGGATGGTACCGCGTTAACTCGTTCCTGTAATTGGTAACGAGTTTTTATTTATATTGGAGGAAAATTATGAAAAAATTAACAAGTGATCAAATAAGAAAAATGTTCTTAGATTATTTTGCAGAGCATGGACATATGGTTGAACCAGGTGCTTCTTTAGTGCCACATAATGATCCAACTTTACTATGGATTAATTCAGGAGTGGCAGCATTAAAGAAATATTTTGATGGTACTGAAAAACCCAAAAACAAAAGAATCACCAATGCTCAAAAGTCAATAAGAACTAATGATATTGAAAATGTTGGCAAAACTGCTAGACATCATACCTTTTTTGAAATGTTAGGTAACTTTTCAATAGGAGATTATTTTAAAAAAGAAGCTATTTTTTATGCATGGGATTTTTTTACTAACGAAAAATGGTTGGGATTTGATAAAGATAAGTTATATGTTTCTATCTATATCGACGATAAAGAAGCTTACGATATTTGGGTAAATGATATTGGTTTAAATCCTTCACGTATCTTAAAAAGTAAAGATAACTTTTGGCAAATTGGTGTTGGCCCATGTGGACCAAATAGTGAGATTTTCTATGATAGAGGTGAAAAATATGATCCTAAAGGTTTAGGGGAAAAATTATTTTTTGAAGAGATAGAAAATGATAGATATGTTGAAGTATGGAATGTTGTTTTTTCACAGTATAATGCTGAAGAGGGTGTAGATCAAAAAGATTATAAAGAACTGCCACAAAAAAATATTGATACTGGGATGGGTTTAGAAAGATTGGTATCAATTATTCAAGGTGGAGAAACTAATTTTGATACAGACTTATTTTTACCAATCATCAGAGCTACTGAAAAAATGACTTCAAAAAAATATGAAGGCGAAAATAAAATGGCTTATAGAGTAATTGCCGACCATATTAGGACAGTTACTTTTGCTTTAGCTGATGGAGCAACTTTCTCTAATGAAGGAAGAGGCTATATCTTAAGACGTGTTTTAAGAAGAGCAATTAGATACGGCAAACAATTGGATATTAAAGGTGCTTATATGTATAAGCTAGTTCCTGTTGTGGCTGAAAATATGCGAGGGTATTATCCTTATTTAATTGAAAAGATTGAATATGTTCAAATTTTAGTTAAGGCGGAAGAAGAAAGATTTGATACAACTTTAAATGAAGGAGAAAAGATATTACAATCATATTTAGAAGATAATAATTTAAAAGTTTTAGATGGAGAAGTAGTTTTCAAATTATATGATACGTATGGATTTCCACTGGAGTTAACTAAGGAAATTGCTGAGGAAAAAGGTTTAACTATTGATCAAGAAGGATTTGATAGATGTATGGAATATCAAAGAGAAAGAGCAAGAAGTGCTAGAAGTGATGACCAATCTATGTCTAAACAATCGGTTGATTTAATGAATTTTACTAAGGAAAGTGAATTTGTAGGCTATTGTCACAATGAAAATACTTCAAAAGTAATTGGCTTATTTAAAAATGGCGAAAGAGTTGATGAATTAACCGATAGTGGTGAAATAGTTTTTGAAAAAACTTGTTTCTATGCTGAAAGTGGTGGACAAATTTATGATACTGGTATTATTTTCAATGATGATACCCATTTAGAAGTAATAAAGGTTAGTAAAGCTCCATTAAAGCAACACTTACATACTGTCAAAGTTAAAAATGGAACAGTTAAAGTAGGTGACGAGTTTACTTTAAGAATTAATTTAGAAGATAGAAACTTAATTAGAGCAAATCACTCAAGTTTACACTTATTACATGCAGCATTACACAAAGTAGTTGGTGCTCATGTAAATCAAGCGGGTTCTTATGTCTGTAAGGATTATGGTCGTTTTGACTTTACTCATTATGAAAAATTGAGTGACAGTCAAATTAAAGAGATTGAAAGATTAGTTAATGAAAAAATTTCTAATAAGTTAGCAGTTGTTACTGAGTTAATGACTATTGAAGAGGCTAAAAAATCTGGAGCTGTAGCTTTATTTGATGAAAAATATGAAGATGAAGTTAGAGTTGTTTCAATGGGTGAGTTCTCAAAAGAATTATGTGGTGGAACACATGTATCTAATACCAGTGAAGTAGGAATCTTCAAAATTATTTCTGAAGAATCAATTGGTTCAGGAATTAGACGTATTACTTCAAAAACTAATTTCAAGGCTTATGAAGAATACTTATCTTTACAACAACTATTAGAATCATTAGCTACAGATTTAAAAGTTAATAGTATAAGCAAAGTAAGTGAAAAATTACAACAGTTAATAAAAGAAAATAGTGATTTAAATAAAACTATTAATGAATTAAAAGATAAATTAAGTGCTTTTGCTAGTGAGGATTTACTAAAGGAAGCAATAGAAGCTGATGGGTTAAAAATAATTATCACTAAAGTAGATGTTGATAATGGTGAACTAAAGACTTTGGCTCAAACTTTAGTTGAAAAATTAAAAGATGGTGTAGCATTTATCTATACACTTAATGATGAAAAACTATTGTTTACTGCTGCTTGTAGTCAAAGTGCTATTGCTAAAGGAATAAGAGCGTCTGATTTAGTTAAAACAGCTGCTGTTATCTGTGGCGGTAATGGTGGTGGTAGACCAGATTTAGCTAGTGCTGGAGGAAAAGATGCTAGCAAGTTGGAAGAAGCATTAAATAAAATTAAAGAAATTTGTAAGATAAATTAGTCTTTAATTTTAAAAGAGTATTTAGTAAAATATAAATAGGAGGTTTCATTTATGGTTAAGAAAGATACAGCAACAAGGGTATTTAATTCTGATGAGTTAAAGCAAGCGAATATTAAGCTCATTATTAAAACTGTTAATGAAGCGTTAAAAGAACGTGGATATAATTCAGTAACTCAACTTGTTGGTTATTTAGTAACAAATGACCCAGCATATATTTCTAGTTATAAAAATGCTAGAACCCTGATTCAAACAGTAGACCGTGATGAAATTCTAAAGGAAATTGTTAGGAATTATTTAGAAAAAGATGAATAAGATTATGGGTTTAGATTTAGGTAGTAAAACATGTGGTGTCGCTTTAAGCGACACTTTAGGCATGATTGCCTCAGCAGTTGAAACTATCAAATTTGAAGAAGATAATTATCAGATGTGTTTGGAAAAAGTCTGTCAAATAGTTGATGCCAATAAAGTAGAAAAAATTGTTTTAGGCTTACCTAGACACATGAATGGTGATGAAGGAATAAGAGCTGGAATATCTAGAGACTTTAAAGTAATGTTAGAAAAAGCACGAAATGTTGAAGTTATTTTATGGGATGAACGTTTATCAACTGTTAGTGCTCAAAAAAATATGATTTCAGCTAATATGAATCGACAAAAAAGAAAGAAAATGATTGATACGATGGCTGCTGTAGTAATTTTACAGAGCTACTTGGATGCCATATATTAGGAGGAACTTTTATGGATGAAAATAAACTATACGTTACCACTTCTGATGGAGAAGAAATTGAGATGACTATCTTGTTTACTTTTGATAGTGAACAATATGGTAAATCTTATGTTTTATTCTTTGATGAAGAAGATGAAACAGGTGAAGTTTTTGCGATGAGTTATGATGATAATGGTAACTTACTTGCAGTTGATGATGAAGAAGAATGGAATATGATTTACGAAGTATTCGAGGGGTTTCAAGATGGTCAAGAACAAGAAGAACAAGACTAAAGTTATTTTAATAGTAATTTTAGCCTTTTTAATTGCAGTTAGCAGTGGATTTGCATTTGTATATAAAACTTATTTAAATGGTTTAAAACCAACTTCAGAAGTATCTGAGTCTACAGCATTTGTAGTTGATGAAGGAATAACTATGGATGAATTAATTAATAAACTATATGAAGAAGGTTTTATTAAAGATGTAAAGGTTGCTAAAGTTTATGTCAAATTAAATAAGATTAATGATTACTATGCTGGGAATTTTATATTAGATAAGAATATGGGTGTAAAAATAATATTCGATACTTTATCTGATGTAAATAAAGCCTATAGAGATGAAGTTTCAGTAACTATTCCTGATGGCTCTTGGGCTAAAGATGCTGCAGCTTATATTGCAGAGAAGACCAATTTAACAGCTGAAGAAATATTACATAAATGGAATGAAGTAGATTACATTTATAAATTAATTGATAAATATGAGTTTTTAACTGAAGATGTATTTAAATCAGAGCATTGTTATTTAGAAGGGTATATATACCCAGAAACATATAGTTTTTATACTAATACTACTGTCGAACAAGTTACAGAAAAGATTTTAGATCATCAAAATGTAATCTATCAGAAATACAAAGAACAAATAGCTAATTCTGGTTTTACTGTTCATGAAATATATACTTTAGCTAGTGTGATATTATTTGAAGTTAGTAATGAAGAAGATATGTATTTGGTTTCAAGTGTTTTTCATAATCGTTTAAAAGATGGTTGGAAATTACAATCATCAGTAACAATATGTTATGCTTTATATAATTATGATTCTTGGATAGATTGTGAAACGAATCCGCATATTGATTCTGCTTATAATACTTATAGGGTAGAAGGTTTACCAATAGGGCCTGTTAGTAATACTAATGAAATGGCTTTAAAAGCAACCTTAAATCCAGCTAAAAGTAACTATTATTTCTTTGTTAATAATATTCGTACTGGCAAGGCGTATTTTGCGGAAACTTATGAACAACATCAAAGAAACGTACGTAAACATTTAAATTAAGAGGAGACAGATATGGCAAGACCGACAATTATTGGAATCGCTGGTGGTAGTGCAAGTGGGAAAACATCAATCTCACAATTACTGAAACAAACTTATGATGATTACAAATCAGTCATCATCTTAAAACAGGACGACTATTATAAGGATCAAACTCACTTGCCATTTGCTGAAAGATTAAAAACAAATTATGACCATCCATTTGCTTTTGATAATGAATTATTGATTGAGCAACTTGAAATGCTGATTAGAGGTGAAGCAATTGAAAAACCTACTTATGATTATGTAAATCATACAAGAAGTTCGGTTACGGAAATTGTAAAGCCAGCAGATGTTATTTTATTGGAAGGTCTATTTGTTTTACATGATGAAGCAATTAGATCAAAACTGGATATGAAAATTTATGTTGATACCGATGCAGATGTTCGTTTTATAAGACGTCTAAGACGTGATGTAACAGAAAGAGGAAGAACGTTAGAGAGTGTTTGCGAGCAATATTTAAATACAGTTAGGGTTATGCATAATGTTTTTATTGAACCAAGTAAAAGATATGCTGATTTAATTATTCCAGAAGGCTCTCATAATCGTGTAGCTATGGATTTATTAAAGACAAAGATATACAGTATAATCGCAAATAACATGAATTTAGGCTAATTAAAAAAATTTTATTTTATAAAAAATAAAGAAAAAAAAGATTTTTTCAAAAAACCCTTTACAAACGTATAAAATAGTATTACAATTGTAATACTAAATATTGGGGTTAAATATTAGTGTCAATTTTGCTTTATTAGTCATATTGACTTTTATGTACTATATTGATAGAATGCGTTAATTTAATTAGTTTTACACTAAAATTTTAATGCACACATGTTTTACCAAAAACGAAAAAGGTGACAAAAATGTTTAAGAAATTTATAATAGGATTATTTCTTACATATGTTTTAGCCGGAGTACCCGTCACGAATTTTGATTGTTGTCCGATAACTGTAATTCAGGTAAACCCTGAAACAAATGAAGAAATAATACAAAAATATTATGTAAACATATTCGACGAATTAACATATCATAATATACAATATGAGAATTTTACAGTCGATGGTTTGACAGTGACTTTAAAACCATTTGATACCTATAAACCAAATTATAAGCCAAAGTCTTATACTGTTACTTATCTAGATGGTGAACATAAATACATAAGTTGGTATACTTATGGTGAAGATATTGTTTTAACTAAACCTTTTATAGAAAATCATCCATATGAATTTAGTTTGGGCTATTTTGATGATGTGGGTAAAAAATATCCAAATCGTTTAATAAGACCAAGTGGAGATTTAACTTTGTATAGTAAATGGCAAGGGAAAAAATATAATATCTTTTATGATGGCAAATTGGAAGATACATATATATATGGAGAAAAGAAGGAGTTAAAAACACCAACGAAAGATGGATATATTTTTGATGGTTGGTATTTTAATGATGAAAAAATAACTACGATTAGTGAAAAAAGTCATGGAGATATAAGTTTAGTTAGTAAATGGACAAAAATCACAACCTATAAAGTAAGCAGAAACACTAGTAAAACAAAACAGTGGAAAGTAAACTATATTGTTGTAAAGGATTACAAAAAATTACAAGCTAAACTAGATGCTGGCTATGTTTGTTATTATAAGGGTAATATTATACTTGGTCATAATCCAGGAGTGTTTAGTTGGTTACCAAAAACAAGAATAAATGACATAGTAATCGTAAATGGTACGAAATATGTAATTGTTGATAAGTTTAAAACAAAATTTTCAAATCCAGAATATAAAGCTTGGTAGCAACCAGGAGATTTAGCTTTAGTAACTTGTTATGGTGGCGGACTAAATAGGTTAATAGTTGTTTTAGAAAAAGTTGGTAAATAATTGGTTCACTTTCTATTAGGATGATTAGTTGATTTAAACTATAATTGTGATATAATACCTAAAGAAAAGTGGAGTGATTGATATGGATGAAAATAAAGTTATTGCCCTAACAATAGAAGGCTTAACGAAATTAGAAAAAGAACAAATTAGGTTATTACATATTGA
>JAAZJL010000060.1 GCA_012800355.1 Erysipelotrichia bacterium
GTACCATTTTGTTCATTAAAATCATCTAAGTATGGTAAATGTTGGAAGTAATTAGCTAAAACTGTTCCATCTTCAACAACATTATTAGGTACAACATAGTCGGTATATTCTTGAATATCTAGTTGGATACCAACCTGTTTTAATATTTCCTTTACAATTTCCAAAATTTCAGCATGAGGTGTTGGAGAACAAGCAACAGAAATTGTCGCACCTTCTAAAGCAGTATAATCAATGGTTGAATCATAACCATTACCAGGATTTTCAACGGCACTTACTACCGAACCTCCGTATTGCGCTAAAATAAAATCAACAACTTCTTGTGATTGTAAAGCAGCAATTAAGGCTTTTATTTCTGGTAAATTTTCATTTCCTTCTTTAACAGCTAAAATATTTGCGTAAAAAGAAGAGCCTCCTTCAATGCCTAAAGAATCCTTGACCGGATTAATTCCAGCACTAATTGCATAATTTGAGTTAATAACTGCATAATCAACGTCTTGTAAAATGTTTGGAAGTTGAGCCGCTTCTACTTCATTGAATTTAATATCATAAGGGTTATTAGCAATATCTTCAATTGTTGCCAAAATTGTTGCGCCTTCTTTTAAAGTAATTAAACCTAAATCTTGAAGTAATAATAAAGCTCTAGCTTCATTAGTTGTATCATTTGGAATAGCAATTGTAATTTGTTGCTTTTTGTTACAACCTGTAGATAGTAATAATAATGTAATTGTTAATAATGTAATAAATATTTTTTTCATCTTTTTTCTCCTTTTTCTATTTATGTCATAATTCAACTTTAATCAAATATTTCCCCTTCACATTCGTCTTAAATTAAAGTTGGATTTTATCAGTAATTGAAGTGTTCTATTCATATCCTTAATCTCCTTTCAAATAAAAAACGGGACGTCTAACAACTTCCCGTTTCTACTTTAAAAAACAATCAGGATAATCAGACGCTAATCACACTTAAAACACATACGCATGCGCATGTCCATCATCATGTCCATCATCATAACTGCCAAGTGTAAGTGTTTCATAACCTTCTCCTTTTGCTTGTAAGTATTTTACAATACCTGTGAAAATATTTCAATAGTTATTTTTCATTATGTACAACAACTTGAGTAAATGGTATGTACATACCTTTTTTATCCATTTCTTCCTTAATAATTAATCTTAATTCTCTTTCGATTTGCCAGTGTTTCATGTTAACAACTCTGCCACGCATATAAATATCGATGGCATTAACATTAAAATTTGTTGCGCCAAATACTTCTGGCTCTTCAATAAACAATTCTTTGTTTTCATTATAATAATTATTCAAAATATTCTTTAAAAAGTCGATTGCTTCTCTTAAATTTTCTTTATAAGAAACTGGTATAGTCAATTCAAACATTGAATGGGTATTTGTGTAATTTATTACTTCTGATATTTTGCCATTAGGAATTACTACCTTTTTACCCATACAGTCCAAATAGGTTACACGCATCGCAATTGAAGTAACAACTCCTAAATGTTCTCCTATTTTAACTAAATCACCAACGGCATATTGTCTTTCAAAGATTAAGAATAATCCCGTTACAACATCTTGAATAACACTTTGAGCGCCAAAAGAAATAGCTAAAGAACCAATACCTGCGGTAACCAGTAAATTACTCATAACATTACCGAAACCTAATTTATACAAAATAACAGCCAAAGCAACAAAGTATATAACATATCTAATAACACTTCTTAACATGGTCATTGATGTAACAATACTTTTTGCTTGTTCCTTGTCTTCTAATTCTTTACTCTTTTCAATTGCTCTTTTTGTAAACTTGCTAATCTGATTTATTAAAAATCTAGCTATGATAAAAACAATTAAAATTATCAAAAGATCACTTACAATTATGTAAGAATCTTCTTTTAACTTTTCTAATAGTTTAGTAAAATCCATGATTTTCACCTACTTTTCTAAATACTTCGCTTTTAGTTCTTCTTGTTGTTTAACAGTAAATTTACAGCCATTAATCAAGAAATTTTCAAAACTTCCATATCTTTTATCTATTTCATTAAATGCTTCCTCTAAATAATCTAGGTGAACTAAATCACGCCAATCGTCAACGGTATCTTGTGGTATATAACCTGGTCTATATACTTGATTACTGTACAAATAGTCATTTTTTATTGTTTCATCATCGACATCAAGTACTTTTAATAAGACTGCTGTTGTTACACCGACTCTATCTTTTCCAACCGCACAATGCCATAAAGTAGCTTTGTCATTACTTAATACCTCTTTTAGGAAATTTCCAATCATGGCACTACCGTGATCATCAACCATCTGACGATAAAAATGTTCCATTCCCTTTTTGGCATAATGAGGAATCGTGTTAGCTTTATTCCAATATTCTTCTTTCTTTCTTAAAGTTTCCTCATCCTGAGAAATACCAACAGCACCCTCTTCTAATAGTGTATTTACCACATATTTTTGATCTAAAATAACAACATCTTTTCTTTGTATCATTTCATCGTGGTTTCTTAAATCAACAATTACTCTTAAATCATAATCCTCATATAAAGTTAGTGCATCTTCATAACTTAATCTAGATAATTCGTCACTACGGTACAATTTCTTTTCTTTTATTTTTAGGCCATCTTTATTAACAATCCCGCCTAAATCTCTAGTATTTCTTGTTGTTTTTAAATTAATTTTTTTTGAATGCATAACTTCCCTTTCTTTCTTTAAATGTATTAAATCTAGAATTTCCCAGATAATTTCTCTTCTTTTTTGGTCAATTTCCTGATTTGAGGAAAATTGATAGTTTTTATTTCCTATTCTAATTTGATAATCAAATGTCAAAGCATCATAAGCAATATATTCTTCTTTAGGCGCTTTAACCAGATTTATCAAATTGTTTTTCTTAATTAAATCAAATATCCGATTATATACTTCAATTGGAATCTTGTATTGTTTTAAATTTTCCTCTGATTTATGAGTTTCTCTATATCTTTTAGAAACAAATGCAAAAGTTTTGTCTAATTGGTATATTCCTGTTGAAGAATATGAACCCTCCATATCGCCGTAGCTACTCGTATAGAACGAGTAATTATCATCTGTTACTAATTCTTTAAAATATTCACTCATTAATGACCTCCCTATTTACTATACCCTATCAATAATAATCAAAGGAACATATATCTCTTCATCAGTATAACCAGCATGATGAGAAAACATAGGATAATCCCCTTCTGTTAACAAACACTTGTTTCCTTTATCAGCAATAGCAATAAAATCTCCAATAGCATATTGGAAGTTTTCGTGATTTTTTCCATCACCAAATATCTTTGATTGCAAAATTTCTTCTTTTGAATATAAAGAGAAAAACTGAGAAAAATGATGATTGAATCTTTCAACAAACAACTCATGCTTGTCCTCAAATATTTTAAATGAAATAGCCCTTTGTTCAATTGAAGTAGTTCTTTCTAGCAAACTATAGACATCGGGATAATCTTTCAAATAGATATTATCCACTTCAATATGACCATGATCAGCCATAACTATTACTACTGTATCCGTTAATTCTTCACACATTTTTTCAATCTTTTCATTTCTTAGAACAATTTCTTTTTTAGCTTGGACAGAATATGGTCCATAATTATGCATAACTGCATCAGGAAATGTATCATAAACATACATATACTTTTTGCCACCATATTCACACTGTTCTTGAATTATAGAAATCATTTCATCAATATCTTTATAATTAATATCGCCGAAATCACTTATTTCGATTCCTTCATACTTACCTTCTGCTGAAATTAAGTTTGTGATAAAATCTGGTTGATATTCATCAAATATTTCATTAAACTCAAGACATTGTTCATTTTTGCCTTTTTCAGAATTTAAAAATAGCGTTATTGTCTTATCAAGTTTTTTAATATAGGTATTCCAACCAAGCCAGCAATGCTCATTAGGATTTAATCCAGTTTTTATAGAATTAGTAGCTGCAGTTGTTGTAGCCGGGAAAACCGAAGTAATAGTTTTAATTTTATTTTTTCTAAAAAAACTATTTTCATCTAGTGTCTTATCTAAGATAATAGATCCCATACCATCAAACAACAATAAAACAACATTTTTCGGTTGTTTTCTTTCTAATATTTCGTCAATCTCTTTAATAGTTTTGTGATGGTAATCTAATTCAAAATATTTTCTGATTGAGCAAGCGACATTAGTTACACATTCATCATAATTGTTTCTAACTTCCATTTTTCAGTCCTCTTATAATGGTTATTATAACACAAAATTAATATATATTTGTTATAATGAAATGCAGGTGATTATTATGAAAACAAAAACAAAATTAACATTCTACAGTGGTTTAGAAACTATCGGTGGAGTTGTAATGGAAATTAGATATCAAAACTCCAGAGTTATTATGGAAATAGGTTCAACCTTTAATCCAGAGTTTAATTTATATGATGGCAATGTTAATAAAAGAAACAGCTATATCAAAGATGGTATCTGGTTGAATAGTATCCCAAAGATTGATGGATTATATGCTAAAAAAGACATAAAAGATTTAGATTTATTGTCAGCTGAAGAATCAACTATCCAAACATCTATCTTTATTACCCACTTGCATTTAGATCATATGAAAAATATGGGTATTATTAGTGGTGATGTTGATGTCTACTTGTCAAAAAATGCCCAAATAATTGAACAAGCTTTAGAAGATGTCGGTGATGGTGTTTACTCTAAAAGAAATTATTATTTAGACATTCCTGAAGAAATAAACATTGGCGATATTTATATTAAATCATTTTGTTTAAATCCTAATAGTTACCAAGAATACTCTTTTTACATTGAAACCCCGGATTTAAAACTACATTACACTGGTGATATTTCTGTCAATGGTATATGTGGTCCAAACATTATTAAGGAAGCTCAATTTTTAAGAGAAAAAGAAATTGATATCTTAGTTTGCGAAGGTACTAGTTTTTTGCCAAGTTGGCTTAAGAAAACCACAAAATATGAAAAAGAAATTTTCCCTAGTTACGAACCAGTTAAAGGCGTTATTACTGAAGAAAGATTATTAGAAAGAACCCAACAATTAATTGATAGTTATAATGGTTTAATTCTATTTAATTACTACGAACGTGAGATGTGTCATGCTCAAAATTGGTTAAATTTTGCGAAAAATAGTGGTAGAACTTTAGTGTTTGAACCAAAAAGTGCCTACATTTTAAATAGGTTTTTCAATCAAGGTTACAAGGTAATGATTCCAGACACTTATAAAGAAAATAATTATCCACAATATTTAAAACAAGTTATTAATGAAAATACTCTTGTTGATAAACAAGAAATTATGGCTAATCCTAATAATTATTTAGTTCAAAATACTTATGAAAATATTTTAGAATTATTGGATTATAGAAATATTAAAACTATGTATCTTCATCACTCTGGAGAACCACTAGGAAATTATGATCCACAATTTAAAAACTTAAAAATGATACTAAATAAGGCAAATATTACTTATCAACATATTTATGAAGGTGAAGATGGTGAGTTTTTCTCTCATGCTATAGCTAATCAAATTCTTTGGTATATAAATGAAGTAAATGCTAAATTATTAATTCCTTCTCACTGTCCACAAAGAAGACTATTGGCTGAAAGCAGTAAAGCTAATTACTATTTGTGTAAAGAAAATGAAACTTATGTATATAATCATCACACTAAACAACTGGAGGTAGACAATGAAAACTAAAATAAATTTTGTCAGAGGTTTAAAAGGAATGGGTGTAGTAATCATGATTACCTACAACAAATCTAGAGTCATATTTGATTTTGGTGCACCTTTTGAACCATTAACTCAAATTTATGATGGAACTGTTTTAGTAAGAAATAAAAAAAGAGTTAAAGATTCTTTGCTTTTAAATCAAGCTCCAATGATTGATTATATTTACTCCAAAGAAAGTTTAGATGATATTAATTTAAAACCAGCCGAAGAAAATCCCTACGAAACAGCTATCTTCATTTCTCATTGTCACAAAGACCATATGTCTGAAATAGATAAAGTTGATTCTTCAATCCCGATTTATCTCCATCACTTGGGTTTAAAACTAAAACAAGCTTTAGAAACTATTGAAGAAGAGCCTTATTATCGAAAATACAATGGTTTTGAATATAACGAAAAAATAATGGTTGGCGAAATTGAAGTAACTCCTTATTTTTCAGACCATGCATGTATCGGTTCAGCAAGTTTTTTAATTAAAACCAAAGATTGCACTATCGTTTATTCAGGAGACATAAGATTCCATGCTCTAGAAGCTAAAAGAGCTTGGCATGCTACCAAACAAATGAGTAAAAATGAAATTGACTTACTAATTGTTGATAGTACCACTACTTCTTCAAACGAGTTTGTCTACTCTGAAAATGAAATTGACTCACTTAATTTACCATCTAAAGAAGTATTAAAAGATATGATAACTGAACAAAAAATTATTGATGATATTAGAGAACAACTTAAAACACATCAAGGAATTGCTGTTTTTAACCTTTACCATCGTGATGTTAGAATGTTAGAGTATTTAATTAAGATTGCTAAAGAATACAATCGTGAAGCTGTTTTTGAACCTCATACAGCTTATATTATTAATGAGTTATTAAATATCTCCACAAATGTAATTTTCCCTAATAACAACCTAAAATATGATTTCTATACTGAGGTTAGAAAAAACAATAAAATCATTTCAAAAGATGAAGTGATTACTAATCCAAATAATTACTTTGTTCAAAATACATACAGAAATATTTTAGAATTAATTGATTATGATGGAATAAATGGGGTATATTTCCATTTGTTTGGCGAACCTTTAACTGAAGAACACGTACATTATCAGATTATGAAAAATGTTATTGATAAGTTGAAATGGAATTTCTTCTCTTTTATTAATTTATATTCCTTCTCTCATACTTATCCTAATCAATTAGCTTATTATATTCAAAAACTTAATCCAAAAGCTGTGGTTGCTGTTCACTCTACAAACCCAGAAGGTTTAAATCCAGTTAATGCTAAACATTATCTACCAAAAGAAAATGTTGATTACTATTTATTGAATGGACAGTTAATAGAAAAAATTGAAGAATAATCTTCAATTTTTTTAATTAAATTATATTAACCTTTTAATCCACCCTTACTAACACCAGTAACAATATATTTTCTAGCAAACAAGAATAAAATCATCATCGGTAATACTACAATTGTAGCTGCTGCCATCATGTATTCATTTCTAGCTCCACCTTCAGTCATAAAGGCATATAAACCAAATGGTAATGTTCTAGCAGCACTAGTATTGGTAACTAACATTGGCCAAAAGAAACTATTCCAAGCAGCAATACCGTTTAACAAAATAATTGTTACAAGTGATGGTCTAGCCATTGGAACCATGACTTTCCATAAATATTGCCAATTACTACAGCCATCTATTTTCGCACTTTTATATAGTGAATCAGGAATCGAAACAAAGAAGTTGCGTAAGATGTAAGTATAGAAAATACTTGAAGTAAACGGAATAATTAAAGCCAATCTGGTATTTAATAGCTTCATGTTGATGATAGTACGATAGTTTGTGATAACAATCATTTCAAATGGTACCATCATTAAAGCCAATAATAGGGTAAAAATAGCATCTCTACCTTTAAACTCTAGCCTAGAAAAAGCAAAAGCAGCCAAAATAGTTGTCAGTGTACTCAATGTTACTGAACTGATAGTCACAACCACTGAGTTAGCAAAATACTTGGCAAAAGGGGCTGTTTCTAAAGCGAATTTAAAATTATCCAAATTAAAATGGGATGGAAATAAAAGTGGTGGAAAAGCTGAAATTTCCTGAGCAGTTTTAAACCCACCAGTAATCATCCAGAAAAATGGGAAGATCATAAACACTGCGCCAATTCCTAGCACTAAGTATAGAAGGCTATATTTAATAAAATTCTTTGCTTTCATTTAATGTCCTCCTAATTATTAAATTTCTTTTGTATCAATATCTGAATTCTTGTAAAAATAAAGATAACAATAAATAGTATTACTGCTGCTGCAGCTGCACGACCATATTGTGGAGGTGTTAAACCTCTAAACTGATAGAAAATGTAATACACAACTGTAAACAGGTTATAAGCTATACCAGGTTGACCTGACCACAATGGGAATAGCTCATGGAAAACCTTAAAAGCACTGATTGAGTTGACAACCATTGTTAGAAAAATCGTTGGCAAAAGCATTGGCACAGTAATTCTAAAGAAAATTCTTAAGGTACTAGCACCATCAACTCTAGCTGCTGTGTAGTATAATTTATCAATATTCTGTAATCCTGATAACAATAATACAATTGTAAAAGGCAACATATTCCAAACACCATAAACACATAGAGCTGTAAAATTGCTTGAAACATCTGTCAGCCAAGCAATTGGATTAATACCAACTAAACCAAGCAAATAATTAACAACACCATATTGATAGTGGAACATGTATTTCCAAGCTAAACCTACCGCTGTAGCACTTGTTACCATTGGCAAAAAGTAAGCTGTTTGAAAAAATGGCATAAACTTTATTTTGTTATTTAATAGTGTCGCAATAATAATAGAAATACAAGTAGAAATTGGAATTACTACTAAAACATATTTGAATGTGTTTTGCATTCCTTGAATAAAGTATCTATCCTGCATTACATGTTCAAAATTGCCAAATCCTAGACTGCTGTACTTACCTGTTAATAAAACAAAATTTTCTTTAAATGACATAAATATAACATTAAACAAAGGATAAATTGTAAAGATAGTAACACCAATAGCAAAAGGGAGCAAGAAAACAAACGGTTCCCATTTTTTAGTAAACTTAACTTTTGGTTCTTTATCCTTCTTTTTGAACATATCTAACTTCATGCGTATCTTTCTCCTGTTTCTTCATCAAAGATAAATACACCTTTATTTCTTAAATGAATATTATATTCTTTTTCTATTTCGGTTCCATTTGGCAAATATCCTCTAATCTCTGTAGTTCCAACAGTCATATAACTTAATTCTTCCTTACCCATAGCATAGGTATGAACAAGATAAGCTTTAAAGTTTGCCTTATCTTTAGCTAACTCAATAGCTTCTGGACGTATAGCAAAAGAAACTTTTTTACCTTCTGGCACCTTTTTACATGCTTCATGTTCAATAACAGCACTACCATCATGGGTATGGAATTTACCATCTTT
Organism: Erysipelotrichia bacterium; assembly: GCA_012800355.1. Taxonomy (GTDB): domain Bacteria; phylum Bacillota_I; class Bacilli_A; order Erysipelotrichales; family Erysipelotrichaceae; genus UBA1783. The sequence continues at coordinate 9,238 of JAAZJL010000060.1, forward strand.
TACAATTCCATAAATATTATTTATGGCTGGAACACCTAAGAAATTGGCAGTAAATGCGTTAGCAGGATTATCATATATAGCTTGTGGTGCATCACTTTGTTGTTCTTCACCATCTTTCATAAGCAAGATTACATCCGAAATTGACATTGCTTCTTCTTGGTCATGAGTTACAAAAATGGTAGTGACTTTGGTTTCCTGTTGTATTCTTCTTATTTCTTCTCGCATTACTAAACGTAATCTAGCATCTAAATTACTTAAAGGTTCATCAAGTAGAAGAAGTCTTGGTTTTTTTACCAATGCTCTAGCAATAGCTACACGTTGCTGTTGACCACCTGATAATTGTGATGGTTTACGATGTAAATAATCATCAATTTGAACCAGTTTAGCTATTTCTTTAGCTCTAGCAATTCTTTCAGCTTTTGGAACCTTTTGAATCTCTAATGGAAAGCAAATATTTTGTAAAACTGTCATATGAGGATATAAGGCATAGTTTTGAAACACTAGACCAACTCCTCGATCTTCAGGAGCCATATATGTTACATCTTCATCATCAAAATAGATTTTTCCACTTGTAGCAGCTTCAGTTCCAGCTAACATATAAAGCATGGTGCTTTTACCACATCCAGATGGCCCTAAAAGACATACCAGCTGACCTTTTTCAATTACTGCATCAAAGTCTTTTACAGCCACAACTTCTCCAAATTTCTTTGTTAAACCTTCAATTGTAATTTTCATAAAAATATTATCCTTTCTTTTTTTATTTAAGCAGTCTAAATTTACTTAAATAAAACACCGAAGGAATTTCCTCCTTCTATATTAAACCATTAGTTTCAAACTTAGTTATTCAGCTAAAGCGGCTTCGCAAGCTGCTTTACATATTTTAAAACCTTCTTTAATTGATACTGTTCCAGTAACAGTAGTGTTAATCAATTCTTCAAAAGCTTCTCTTACAGCAATAGCACCTTTTATATTAGGCAATACACCAGAAACGGTACCTTGACGTGCCATTACTGCTAATATCGGATTCTTGCCTAATTCTCTTTGATACTCAACACTGCTCTGGGTTGCAAAATATGGTGGAAAACCATTCATTGTTATTGCCCATAAAGCATTGTTTTCTGGCTTTAAGAAGTATTCCGCAAATTTTACAGCAGCAGCTTCCTGAGCCTCATTACTCTTAAATACGATAACACCTAAATTCCATGCTGGAGCCCAGTTTGTAACAGCCATTCCGACATCAATTTCTTGTGGTAATGGTTTAACACCAACTCCTTCAAATGTTAAAGAAGAGAAATTAGAACTTGAACCTATATAAGAAGCCAGAGTTAGAGCATTCATATCAGAGCTATTATCAGATTTTAATTGGAAACATCCTTCCTGAACAGTCTTTTTATATGTTTCTAAGAAAAAAGCTAAATTTTCATTACAGAATAAAACTGAAGTTTTATCTTCATTATAATAACCTAAATCATTTTGCATAATCATTGTAGTAATCAAGTCAGTCAATGAGTCAACCGCAAAACCAACAACAGTATGATTGGATTTTTCCCAAATAGTTTTAGCTGCCGTGAAAACTTCTTCCCAGGTTTTTGGCACTTCGACTTCATATTGTTTAAATATCTTTTCATTGTAAAAATAGACAGGACCAGTTGTTACTATTGGTAAAATATGTAACTTACCATCTACAAAATCAGTCATTTCAGCATAAACAGCTTCACTAACCAATTTTGAAAAATCTTGGCTGAGATATTTATTAAAGTCAATAACTTTTGTTTCTTCTTCTGTAGATCCAATATATGTTGTTACTGTAGAAGCATAGTCGAAAATAATATCTGGTCCAACACCATTAGCTACAGACTCATTAACTTTGTTTAAAAACCCAGAATATTCTTGAGTTTGAACAATAACTTCAATTTCCCCTTCATGTAAAACATTAAATTCAGCAACAATTCTCTCTAAATTATCTTTTTGATTATTAGTATAAGTGTGCCAAATAACAACAGTTTCTACTTCGAAAGGTGGCTCACTTGGTTTACAACCAGAAAAACCTAAAATTAAAGCAACTATCAATAAAAGTATAAATAATCTTTTCATTTTCCATTTCCTTTCTTAATAATTATTGTCTCGTGTAACTATTA
>JAAZJL010000061.1 GCA_012800355.1 Erysipelotrichia bacterium
CTGCGACCCCCTGGTCCCAAACCAGGTGCACTACCAAGCTGTGCTACATCCCGATATGTGGTACGGCCACGCTTAACTATATTAGCACAATAATTTTGGTTATGCAACAAGATTTTCCTAAAAAAGTTTTTTGCAAAAACCCACTTTAAATCTCTTAATTAGGTCATTTTTAATAATTTAATTTAGTAGATTAGGCTATTTTTGGTAGGTCTTTATTTATCTTAACATATATAGAGAAAACTGTAAAAAATAAATTTAAACATGTATTATCTTTTCTTAAACAGTACATAAAAAAAGATTTGTTGAATATGGTAGAATATTATATAGGTGATATTTTATGAAAGTTGGAATTGTGTCTTTAGGATGCTGTAAAAATTTGGTTGATACTCAAAAAGCAATGTCTTTTCTAAAAGCAAGTGGACATAGTTTTGTTAATGATCCAAAAAAAGCGGAAGTAATTTTAATCAATACTTGCGGATTTATTAATGATGCTAAACAAGAGTCAATTGATACCATTTTACAAATGGCGGATTATAAAACTGATAGGCTAAAATATTTGATTGTCATGGGCTGTTTGGTTCAAAGATACAAAAAACAACTGGAAAAAGAATTACCAGAAGTAGATTTGTTTATTACAATTGACGAGTATAGTGATTTAGCGAAAATCTTAAATGATTTCTTAAATAGTAAAACAATTAAAGAAAATAAGGTTGTTTTAGCAACTAGTGATTATAGTGCATATTTGAAGATTGCTGATGGCTGCTCGAACAAATGTGCTTATTGTGCTATTCCATTAATTAGGAAAGAGTATAGATCAATAAAGTTTGAAGAAATAATTAGGCAAGCTAAAGAGTTAGAAGAAATCGGAGTTAAAGAATTAAATCTGATTGCCCAAGATACTACTAGATATGGAATAGATTTATATGGCAAGTATCGTCTGGCTGATTTACTTTATGAGTTGAATAAAATGAATTTCACTTGGATTAGGATATTATATATGTATCCAGATGAAATAAATGACGATTTATTAGAAGCGATGGGCAATTGTGATAGGGTAGTCCCTTACTTTGATATTCCAGTTCAACATGCAAGTGATAGAATGTTGAAACTGATGAATAGAAGAGGAAGTAAAAAACATATCATTGAAAGAGTTAAAAAAATTAGAGAAAAATTTGAAAATCCAATTTTAAGAACTACTATCATTGTAGGTTTTCCAACTGAAACTGATGAAGAATTTCAGGAGTTATTAGAGTTTATCCAAGAGATTAAATGGAACAAACTTGGAGCATTTACCTACTCACTAGAAGAAGATACTGCCAGTTACAATATGGAACCTAAAGTTGATGAGAAAGTAGCTAATAAAAGATTGGAGAAACTAATGTTACTGCAAGAAAAGATAGCTCAAGAAAATAATGAAAAATATATTGGCAAAACCTTGGATGTTCTAGTTGAAGGTAGAGATAGTCTTGATAAAAGGTTGTATCAAGGAAGAAGTTATGGCAATGCTCCAGATGGAATAGATGGACATGTAAGATTTACATCTTCAAGAGATATTGAAATTGGAGAATTTGCTGCTGTTAAAATTGAAAATGTCAATGTTCATGATTTATTTGGCAAAGAAGTAATTTAAATTAGTTGTTATATGATAAAATAAAAATGAAAGAGGTATAGTTTTATGGAGAATTTACAAAAGATTGCAAATAATATGCGAATTAACATTGTTAAAATGGTCCACGCTGGTAAAAGTGGTCATCCAGGTGGGGCTTTAAGTTGTGCAGATATCTTAACAGCTTTATACTTTAATGTTATGGATATTAATAAAGGTAACTTAAATGATAAGGTAAGAGACAAATTTATCTTATCTAAAGGTCATGCCTCTGCCGCAATTTATGCTGTATTAGCAGAAAAAGGTTTTATCCCTTTTGAAGAGTTGACAACTTTTAGAGCAATCAACTCAAAATTACAAGGACATCCTAATATGCTAGATTGTCCAGGTGTAGATATTTCTACAGGTTCTTTAGGACAAGGTTTATCTGTTGGTGTTGGCATGTCTTTAGCTAACAAACTTGATGGTAATGACTACAGAACTTATGTTCTTTGTGGTGATGGTGAATTGCAAGAAGGTCAAATCTGGGAAGCTGTTATGTCAGCAGCACATTATAATTTAGATAACTTATTAGTAATAGTTGACCATAATGGTTTACAAATTGATGGTAAAAACAGTGATGTAATGAATGTCAGTCCAATAGGTGAAAAATTTAAAGCTTTTGGTTGGAATACAATTGCTGTTGATGGTCATGACATTGAAGCGATTATTGCTGGCTGTAATTATGCTAAAACTATTAAGGGTAAACCGACAGTAATAATTGCTGAAACAATTAAAGGAAAAGGTGTCAGCTTTATGGAAAATGTAGCTGGTTGGCATGGAAAAGCTCCTTCTGATGAAGAGTTGGCTATAGCTTTAAAAGATTTAGGAGGTAACAACTAATGGGTAAAATAGCAACAAGAGAAGCATATGGTAAAGCACTAGCTGCTTTAGCTTTAGAAAATAAAAATATTGTCGCAGTAGATGCTGATTTATCAGGTTCTACAAAAACTGCTGAACTAAAAAAAGTAGCAGTTGAAAGACATTTTAATGTTGGTATAGCTGAAAGTAATTTAATTGGTGTATCAGCTGGTTTAGCATGTAATGGTAAAATTCCTTATTGTTCAACCTTTGCTATTTTTGCTACAGGTAGAGCATATGACCAAGTTAGAAATACGGTTGCTTATGGAAAACTGAATGTTAAAATCTGTGCAACTCATGCTGGATTAACAGTAGGAGAAGACGGTGCAACTCATCAAGCTTTAGAAGATTTAGCCTTAATGAGAGTAATACCTAATATGACAGTAATTCAACCGTGTGATGGTATTGAAACTGAACAATGTATCAAAGCAATTTCACAGTACTATGGTCCAGTATATGTTAGACTTGGCAGAAGTGCAGTAGAAGCTGTTAATACTAACCCTGACTACAAATTTGAAATTGGTAAAGGGGTAGTAATTCATGAAGGTGACAAGGATATTGTCATGATTGCTACAGGAGTGATGGTTCAACAATCATTACAAGCAATTGAACAATTAAAAGAAAAAGGAATTAATCCGACTTTAATTAATATTCATACGATTAAACCATTAGATGAAGAGTTAATACTAAAGTATGCAAAAGATGCAAAATATATTGTTTCATTAGAGGAACACAATATCTATGGTGGTTTAGGAAGTGCTGTGGCTGAATGTTTAGCTAAGCAATGTCCAAGAAAGCAAATCTTTATTGGTACTCAAGATACTTTTGGTGAATCAGGAAAACCTGATCAATTACTTGAAAAGTATGGCTTAAGTGCTAATAAAATTGTTGAAAGAATTGTTAATGAATGTAAAGGAACATGCTGATCTTTTAAGAGAACATCATTTAATAAACAAACATTTTTAAAAAACAATAAGTAAAAATTTGCTTATTGTTTTTATTAGGAGGACAATTTCTATTTAGTGTATTGTAAAGGTTAAGTAATTTTTGAATCAATTGGTTGATATAATCTTAATGTTAACTTAAAATCAATGTAGTTATGGAGGTAATGATTATGGATAACAATAAAGCCACTGTTAAAAGTTATGTTAACTCAGGAATTACATTTGGAAGCGCATTGGCTATGGTAATAAGTTATACAACCTGGAAATCCATAGGATGGGCAATTATTCATGGCATACTAGGTTGGGTGTATGTACTGTATTTTGTTTTACGTTATTAGATTTTAAATATTAATAAAATAAAGATAGATGTTAAAAGGTGTAAATGTTGCGCCTTTTCTTTCTGTTATAATTATCTAGCAATAGATAAGTTTGAAAGAAAAGACTATGATAATAGCTTTAAATGGGCTATTATTAGAAAGATGGAAAACTATAAAAGAAATTAAACGGAGAGAAGTATGAACAAAAAAATTGATATTAGTAACATTATATTAAAAACAGAAAGAATTCTTTTAAGACCTTTTAAGATGACTGATGTTGAAGATTTTTATGAGTATGCTAAGGTTGATGGTGTAGGTCAAATGGCTGGCTGGTCACCACATAAAAATATTGAAGAATCAAAACAAATTTTAGAAATGTTTATTAATAGCAAAAGACAGTTGGCAATTGAAATTGCTGGCAAAGTTGTTGGTTCTCTGGGTTTTGAATATTATAAAGAAAAAAACTTTCCTGAGTATAAAAATTTATTAGGAACAGAAATTGGTTATGTTTTAAGCAAAGATTATTGGGGTCATGGTTATATGCCAGAAGCAGTAAAAGCAGCTATTAATTATTTGTTTGATATTGAAAAAGTAGACTTTATTATGTGTGGTCATTTTACATATAACAATCAATCAAAAAGGGTAATCGAAAAATGTGGTTTTATAGAATCAAGAGAAATTGAATATGATACTACTTATGGAAAAGTTGAAATAATGAAAGCTTATGTTATGTTTAATCCAAGAAGAGATAACAAAATCAAAATGATGATTTTTGATATTGATGGTACTTTAATTCCTTATGGTTCTGTAAAGATTACCCCAAGTGCTTTAGCAGTTATTGATAAATTGAAAAAAGAAAAGGATGTCAAGGTAATGATTGCTACTGGTAGAGCTAAATGCTTTATTCAAGATGATATCTTCGATTCTTTACATTCAGATTATCTAGTAACAATTAATGGTCAATCAACTTTAGATAAAGACTTTAATACATTTATTAAACATACTATATCTTTAGAAGATATGGAAAGACTAACTAATGATTGTATAGAAAATGGTATTGCATTAGCTTATAAATATGACGATGAATTGGCTAGTTATAATTTACATGATGAGTATTGTGCTACCTATTTAAAAAATGAAGAAAGAAAATATTTAGTTAAAGATTATACCAAAACTAAAGATTATCATTTAACTCATGGTCTGCCTATTTCAGCTTTTTTGATTGGTGATGAAAAAGTGATAGAAAAAGTATCTAAAAGTTATGAGGCAGTCAAATTTGTAAAAGCCTATCCTACAGCTTATGAGGTTTATAATAGTAAATACAATAAATCTACTGCTATTGAAGAAGTTATCAAGATATTAGGTTTAACTTGGAATAATTGTATGGCTTTTGGTGATGCAGATAATGATATTGATATGATTCAAAAGGCTAGAATTGGTATCGCCTTAGCAAATGGATCAGATAATATAAAAGCTGAAGCTGATTATGTTACTGATGATATAAATAACGATGGAGTAGCTAAAGCTATTAAACATTTTAAAAATGAGTTTTAATTAATAAAAAAATGCCTTCTGGCATTTTTTTAGTAACTAATGAATTTGAAGATATATATTTCTCCATCTAAAATAACACAGGTATCAACCGATGGGCAGAATCCACTAGCTTTACAGCATTCTGAGTTTTCCGATTCATAAACCCACCATGGCCCAGTATTCCAATCTTCGGTAACAAGACCACATAAACCATTGACACTTCTACCATATTCACCAACTTCTGAAATATCTAGTTGTAATTCTTCAGCATGTTCTTCTAATAATTTGTCTAAGTATTCTGCATCTGTGGCGAATGTTTTGTTGAAAACTTCTTTTTCTTCTAGATTTTGAACAATAATAGTAATTTGTTTGCTTCCTTGTTGCTTTTCAACTGGCGTAGAAAACTTTTTAATTGCAAACACAATTCCCAGTGCTATAGCAATAATAGCCAGTAGAGTAATAAATTTCTTTTTGTTTTTCATTTGTGCATCTCCTTAATTTTAAACAGTATTCTTTCTAAAGGTTGATAAATTAAGGCAATTTCCATGGCGGTTAATGTTCCTTGAATTAAACTTGTTTTTAAACCAGTAAGAATGTAGTAGATAGTTACAGTTTCTGAAACTAAGATAAATGGTAAATCTAGTATTAGTCCAGTACTACAGGATAAAACAAAACCATAAATAATCAATAGCCATTCTTTTTCTTTTAAAATAGGTCTTAAGAAATTTGTTAACAATGTGTAGCAAGGATAAATTACAAAATACATGATGCTCCAAGGTGTTAAACCTAGATACAATATCAACAATATTCCAAAAACAAGTGATGATTGAAAACTATCTCTTCGATCAAAGACCATGGCGACAGCTATAATCATTAGGGTTATAGCCTCAAGATAGAGGATATTTGATAGAGAAAAGAATGTGCAAAATAGAAACGCACCAATTAGGGCAACTCTAGTCATCCTTTTTGTTTCTTTCATATTAACCCTTTCATCAAAAAAGCCCTTTTTTCTGGAAAATGGGCTAATTAAACAAAAAAGTTTACCGTTTGCTCACTCCCAGAAGAAACCTTTAACTATCAGTCTTTGGCAGGTCTACCGGCTTAACTTCGTCCTACTATTCAGTCTTCCCACATTAATTGCAGTGACATAATTGAATTTTGTCTGTATCACGGTTGCTGGGACAGCATAAGAATTAAACTTATTTCCCTATTAAGTAATACACCAAATCTGATGAATTTATACTAACATATTTATTAATCATCCACAATAAAAAACTCAACTTTAGTTGAGTTAAAACTTAATTTTATTATGTAATACTTTTCCAATAATTTGAACATTGCGCCTTTTTTGTTCTTCAGCAGTAAGAATTATTGGCTGATATTCCTTGTTTTCTGGTTGAAGAATCATTAAATCATTTTTGTAAATAACTCTTTTAACAGTTGCTTCACTATCATCTAATAAAACAACACCAATATCACCGCTATTTAAATGATTTTGTTTTTTAACATATAACAAATCATTAGGTAAGATTCTAGCATCTTTCATTGAATCGCCAACTACTTCTAAATAAAAACAATCAGAATGTTTAGCATCATCACCGAAAACATGTTCAAAGCCTATATATTGTTGCTCAGCAAAAATAGGTTGGCCACCTCTAACAAAACCTAAAACTGGGACTTCAGTATTTAGATTAATAAGCAAATTGTGATGCATTAACTTTTCTGTTTCAACACCAAAAAAATCAGCAATTTTAATAATTACCTTATAGGGTGGAGTAGCGGAACCATCTTCCCATTTTTGAATAGTTGTAAAAGATTTATAACCCAAGTAATCAGCTAATTCATTTTGAGAAATGTTATTTTGTTTTCTTAAATGTCTAAGATTTTCAGCAAACTTCATATTAATACCTCAATTCAATTATAAAAAACAATTGAAATAAATTCAAGTATAGATGAGGATTTACTCTTTTAACAATAAATTGTAAGTCACTGGCTAAGTAGTATGACTTAAATTATTTGATTTTTGTTTAATAGTACTTCACAAGAAAAACTCAAAAAGTTTATTCAGTTGGTTTTTGTTTAGTAAGATTAATAGAAATTACTTTATTGCCTTGATAGGTAACATACAAACTGTAACCTTCACTGTTTTTACCATAAAAATAGCCATCGCTTTTTTCATAATAAACTGAGAAGCCTTTGTTATAGCATTCATCAACATAGGCATTAAAATCACTTATACTGGTATCGCCAATGTAGATGTAAAACTTTTCTGGAGTTTCCGTAATGATTTTTCCAATATTAGATTTAGGAATAGGTAAAACGTTTGCTATTGCACTATTTGGCCATTGAATTGTTTCCATTTTCATAGGTGCTTCAAGGTTTATTGACATTTGCTTATCTTTAGCATCATACCATACATACAGTTTATATCCTTCAGCATTATAAGCTTTGTAGTTGTATTCTAGTTTTTCTTTTTCGATAATAAAACCCATTGACTGACATTTATCTACATATTCTCGATATTCTTCTTTTGAAGTTTTATCAACATCAATACTTAAATATCGATCCGTATTCAGGTTAGTTTCACCGATAGTTGAGACTGGCTGAGGCAAAAGGTTAGCTAATTCAATATCGTCCCAATTAAATTGTCTAGCAACATATTGACGATAATAACCAATAGAGGCTAAAAACAAAACCACAATTATAGCAATAAACCAACTCTGTTTGTAAAATGGTTGTCGAATTCTTTGGCCACAAGATGGACATTCGTTATCATTGCTAGATACTGGACTATTACAATTACTACATATTTGTTTTTTATTATTTCTTAACATTCAACTTACCTCTCTTTATATTACAGCAATAAAAAAATCTCTTTTATAAATTTTATCATGTAAATCATCACCTTTCAATTTTAGCATATTTAAATTTAATAATTTATCTTGAATTAAATTCAAGTGCATGATAGTATTAATTCATGGAAAGAGTAATACTGCACTGTGATTTAAATTCATTTTATGCTTCAGTTGAAGAGTTATATCATCCTGAAGTCAAAGGAAAACCTATGATTGTTGGTGGGAGTGAAGATGAAAGACATGGCATTGTATTAGCTAAAAATCAGATAGCGAAAAAGTATAAAATTGTTACAGCTGAAAGTATTTGGCAAGCTAAAAAGAAGTGTCCTGATTTAATCATTTTAAGACCCAATCATAAAAGGTATGAAGAGTTTTCTTTGAGAGTTAGAGAAATTTTTTTGCGATATACAGATTTGGTTGAACCCTTTGGCATTGATGAAGCTTGGCTTGATGTCACCAATAGTAAGTACTTTGGTACCGGTAAAGAAATTGCGGACAAAATCAGAGAGCAAATCAAACAGGAATTAGGAATCACGGCTTCGGTAGGGGTAAGTTTTAATAAGGTTTTTGCTAAGTTAGGCAGTGATTTAAGAAAACCAGACTATACTACCGTTATTACTAAAGAAAATTATAAGAAAATTGTTTGGCCTTTAAAAGCTAATGAAATGATTTATGTTGGTAAATCAAGTTATGAACAGTTAAAGATTTATGGTTTATATACTATTGGTGATATTGCCAATAAGGATATAAATTTTCTCAAAGAAAAGTATGGCAAATGGGGTGAAACAATTTGGATTTTTGCTAATGGTTTAGATGATAGTGAAGTTACAAGATATGATCAAATACAAGAAGCAAAATCAATAGGAAACAATATTACTACTTTCAGAAATATGGAAAATTGGCAAGATGTCGATATTATTTTAAATGTCTTATCGGAGTCAGTTGCTACAACACTAAGACAAAGAGGACTAATGGCTAAGGAAGTTTCAGTTTATTTTAGAGATAGCCAACTTAAAAGTTTTACTAGGCAAATGCAGTTAGATGACTATACTAATCTTTCAAGTGTAATATTAAAATCAGCAAAACAGTTATGCCGTAAAAATTATAGATTTCAAAAACCATTAAGAACATTAGGAATAAGGGTAAGAAAGTTTATTGAGCAGTCAGAACATGTTCAACTTTCACTATTTGAAAATGTCGATGAAATAAAACAACAAGAAAAACTAGAAACTACCATTGATGATATTAGAAGTCGCTATGGTCATAAAAGTATCAAAAAACTCTCAATGTTAGTTGACCAAAATTTAAGTGATTATAACCCAGTTGGTGAAAATGATAATTTAATAGATGTGGAGGATTTAAAGTGAAACAGTTTGTTGATGTAATTTGTTTGAATCAAAAAACTGGTCAAATTAGACCATTATATATATTGTGGGAAAATGGAGAAAAGTATCCAATAGATAAAATAACTCAGATAATTCCTGCTGCCTCTTTAAAAAGTGGAGGAATGGGATTGAGGTTTACATGTAAAATAGGAAATAGTTATCGCTATTTATTTTTAGAAGAAGGAAAATGGTTTATCGAAAAAATGCAGTTAAACTAGTATAATAGTTAAAGCAAGGAGATTGATTATGGAGAAAATAACAAGTTTTACAATTGACCATTTAAAACTAAAACCAGGATTATATGTTTCAAGAAAAGATATTAAAGATAATGTGGTAGTTACTACCTTTGATATGAGACTTACCAGTCCAAATGTTGAAGATGTAATTGACAATAGTTCTTTACACACCATTGAACATTTGGCAGCTACTTATTTAAGAAATAGTGAAAGAAAAGAAGATATTATCTATTTTGGACCAATGGGATGCAGAACGGGTTGCTATCTGGTTATGTTTGGCGATTTAAAAAGTGAAGATATCTATGCACTTGTAGTAAATATGTGTAATTTCATTATTAATTATGAAGGTCAAATACCTGGGGCCAGTGCTAAAGAATGTGGTAATTATTTGGAGCAAGATTTAGCAATGGCTAAACACGATATTAAAAAATATAAAAATGAGCTAGAAATACATAAAAGATTTAAATATTAAAACAAAGGATAAATCATTATGAAAAGATTTTAATCTTCCTTAAACTAAGGAAGATTTTTTTAATTTATTAGAGTTAAATATGAATCTTAATAAATTCTTAAGGATTTTACTACTATTATCTTAATCAGTACTAACGATAAAATAACAGTGTATTAAAGGAGGCCCTTATTATGGAAACATTGAGTTTTATTAACCGTGTTGTTTCTCTGTTATTTATTGTTTGTTATTTTTACCAGTTTTTGTATATTCCAATAAAGATTTTTTCTTATAAAAAACAAAGAAATGAAAACGTGGAGAAAAAGAACTATGCTGTATTGATTTGTGCTAGAAATGAAGAAAAAGTAATAGGAGATTTAATTGATAGCATTCATCAGCAAACATATCCCCAAGATAAGATTACAATTTTTGTAATGGCAGATAACTGCGATGATGATACTGAAAAGATTGCTAAAAATAAAGGAGCAATTACTTATCGTAGAATGAATAAAATTTTAGTTGGGAAAGGATATGCTTTAGATACAATGCTGAAATCAATTAAAAAAGAATATTCAGATCAATTTGATGGATATTTCGTTTTTGATGCAGACAATATTTTAAAAGAAAACTACATTGAGGAAATGAATAAAGTTTTTGTTGAAGGTAATGACATTGTAACCAGTTATCGAAATAGTAAGAATTATGATAGTAATTGGATTAGTGCTGGCTATGGTTTGTCGTTTTTAAGAGAAAGTCAGTTTCTCAATGGGGCTCGTCATATAGTTAATAGCAGTTGTGCGGTTTCTGGGACAGGATTTCTTGTTAGTAAAGCAATTATCGAAGAGCAAAAAGGCTGGCCATTTCATCTTTTGACAGAAGATATTGAGTTTTCTATTCATCATATAATTCAAGGCAAGAAAATAGCATATTGTGAAAAAGCAATGCTTTTTGATGAACAACCAACCAAGTTTTCACAATCAATTCATCAGAGATTAAGATGGTCAAAAGGATACCTTCAGGTATTTGGTGTTTATGGAAAGAAATTATTTACAAATGCACTTAAGGGTAGCTTTTCTTGCTTTGATATGTTTATGAATAGTATGCCAGCATTTATACTTTCCACCATTTCGATTATAGTCAATGTTGCCTTAGCAATTAATGCAGCTATTATTGGCGATGATTATATGATAGCGTTGAAATCAATTGCTCAATTTTTACTAGGTATGTATTCAACTTTATTTGTTTTAGGTTTAGTAACAACAATTACAGAATGGAAAAATATTTATGCTAGTCATCAAAAGAAAATATTGTATCTATTTACTTTTCCAGTGTTTATGTTCACTTATATACCAATATCAATAGCAGCATTGTTCCTTAATGTGTCTTGGAAACCTATTGAGCATGGAACATATCGTAAAGAAGTTGGAGAATTAATGAAAAATGTTTAGAGTAAAAGATTATATCAAAAATATTTTTAAGATTATATGTAATCCCCATTTTGCAATATGTTTATTAATAGCTTGGATGATTACTAATGGCTGGGGGTATTTGTTTATTGTTATCGGTCACTGCTTTAATAATGTAGCTCTATTAACTATTGGTAGTAGTTATGTGGCTTTTTTATGGGTGCCAGGTACTCCAGAGAAAATATTGACAGTATCAATTGCCTTAGCTCTACAAAAAAAGTTTTTTCCAAAGCATGTATCATCAGATAATTCATTAAAAGAAATACAATTTGATGAAAATAGAGTTACTCAAAATTAATAAGAGATATTTAAAAGATTACTTATGTTGATTTCTTAAGCAGTTTTTAATAAATCTTTATTACAAACATACAAGTAACACTGATATAATGATTAACGAAGAAAGGAGTAATGTGGCATGAAAAACATCTTAATTGTGGATGATGAAAAAGATATTGTTAATGCTTTAAAAATATATTTGTCTGACCCAGATTACAAAATATATGAAGCTTTTAATGGCAAGCAAGCTTTAGATATTATAGAAAAGGAAGATATTCACTTAGTTTTAATGGACATTATGATGCCTGTAATGGATGGAATTACAGCTTTAAATAAAATTAGAGAGAGTAGTTTTGTTCCAATCATTTTATTAACTGCCAAAGGTGAGGATACTGATAAGGTATTAGGATTGACCGTTGGAGCTGATGACTATATTACCAAACCATTTAATCCACTAGAGGTTACTGCAAGAGTCAAATCTCAACTTAGAAGGTATTTAAGATATGGTTCAGGTAATGAAGA
>JAAZJL010000062.1 GCA_012800355.1 Erysipelotrichia bacterium
CACAATTCATCAATTCAGCTGCCTTTAAAAAGATATCTGGTGCTGGCTTTGAGTTTTCCATTTCACAACCAGTAACTATATATTCAAAAGGATTTGATCCAAATTTTGTATTGTTAAAACATACTGCCACTCTTTCCAATGGCGAAGAAGTCGCCAAGGCATAAGGAATATTTTTTTCTTTTAAATAATTTACAAGTTCATAGGCACCCTTTTTCAAAGCGATTTTCCCTTTAGCATAAGCTTCTTCCATAAGTGAGTTATATTGTGTTCTAAAATATAACAAATCTTTTTCACTGCCAAAATAATCCAAAAGAATCTGATTTTCAGCTTCAATGGTAATGCCTAATACTGATATAAATAATTCTTCTGTAAATTCTTTATTTAAATTCGCAAAAGTTTCTTTGAAAATTTCCACAGCATATCTTTCTGAATCCAATATTATGCCATCCATATCAAATATAACGCCTTCAAACTTCATATCAATATTTCTCCTTTAAATAATTTCTTACAAAATCTACTGCTTCAGCAAATCTGAATAAGCGACACACTGCACTACCAACCTTGCCTACTCGAACCATCTTTCTTTTTTCCATTTCCTTACCAATTTCAATAAACTCGCTACTATCTAGTTCTATATCTAAATATTTCTTCCAGATAGTTTCACCACTTTTTTTCACTGCACCACCTTGTAAAATGATACTTCTACAATTTGATAAATATTCTCCTAAATGTAGACCTGTTGCTCTATTATAGTTCACCCCTATTAGTAAAATATAACTATTTTCTTTTTCATACATCTTACCTAAAGGTGAATCCATGGAAAGTGGAAAAGATAGAGGTTGATTAGCCATTAAATACTTGGCATCCTTACCATTGGCAATAAAACCACAACTTGGATGATAAGAATGATAAGTTGATTTTCTTACTCTTAAATTGTCAGTTACAACCCCCATTAGATGATGACCAGAAGTATAAATATCATATCCTGGAGTATTGTTACGAATTTTGTCCATTAGCCTTATTTCTGCTGGAGGATTTTCCCAAAATAATGGTTCAGTATTATTGTAATCTTGACTCGCCATTACTATCGTTCCATTTTCTCCAACTGCTTTTAATAAGGCATCAACAAAAGTAGTTGGACCACCAATTATAGTTCCAACACTATTAAAAGATACATGTACTTCTAAACACATATCTTCAATAACTCCTAAATGTTGAAGTTGATTAATTACTTCTTTTTCACTTAGAGCTACGGTAATAATGTCATCACTGTGGTAAGTATTCATACTGTTTCAACCATTCTTCCAACTGTTCAAGTTCCATATAGATTTCTTTCATATCGATTATTTTACCTTCTTTTACTAGGTATGTTGAAGGTAGCATATACAAACGAAATAAATAGTCATAAGTTAAGGTATTTATGATTTCTTCATCTTCGCTTACCTGAATATTCAAATATATAATTTCAATTTCATATTTCTCAATTAACTCTTGCAAAACCTGTCGATAATCATTACAGGTATTACAATCATTACTTCCAGCATACAAAATGAAACTTTCTTTATTTTCAAACATTTTTAAGACATCATCAGCTCTTTTAGTATTTACTTCACCTTTAGTAAATTTAAAACAGCCACCTAATAAACAAAGAGTTAGAACAACTAACAAAATCTTTTTCATCAAGATATCTCCTTTTCAATATTATAGCATACATATTTTATTGTTTTTTCAATTTTCAATAATCTTATTTTATAACTGCTCACATTAATCAAAAAAGAAAAAAAGAAGTAATTTCAAAGTATAATTCATCACCTTACTTCAATATCTAATTACTTCCCCTTTATTAATTTAAACTATTCTAATTACTTTCTTTCTTTTTATATTTTTTAGTTAAAACAACTAATCCTAAACCAGATAGTATCATCATAGACGCAAAGACATTTTGATTAAACCTATCTCCTGTATCTGGAGTTAACGGTTTAGTCTCATAGCCAGCTACTAAACTATATTCACCTATCAAAGCATCATTTTGTAGAGTCGTAAACTCAATAACGCTTGGATTGGTCATACTCCAGCGATTATCACTATTATCTTCATACCAACCTATTATTAAATTCATATAAGGAGTAGTTTGTTTTGTATTCATCGAACTGGCAACTGGCAAATATAATTTACTGCCAGGATCAAAACCTAAAAAGTATATATCTGATGCTCCATTAGTTGCTGTATTAAAAGCCACCAGTGAATTAGTAATCGTTAAATCGGTATAACTGGTAGAAATAGCTCCACCATGACTGCCATACTCTGATGAAACTTTGTTATTTGTAATTACACTATTGTCAATTACAAGTGTCGATTCAAAGGCATAAATACCTCCACCTTCACATCCTACTTTATTTCCGATTATTTCATTACCCGAAATGTTAACATCAGAAATATTTACTGTTGACCTGTAAATAAACAAAGCGCACCCATTACCAGAACTATTAGTACTATTCAAGATAATTTTGTTGTTTATTATCTTACCACCAGTGATAGTTATATCACTGTTTTTAGATATGAGAACTGCTGAATGTATTGCCCAATCATTATCAGCAACAGGTGAATCTTGAACGGTATTACCACTTATCTCTCCACCAGACATATTAAATGTTGCATTATTGACAACTATCATTGCACAATCTGCATTTGTAGTTTTTGAAATAATGCAGTTTTTGATTGAGCCTCCATACATATTGAAAATCGATTCTGATCCAATATAGAATATAAAACCCTCATATTCAACAAGTGGTATCTCTCTGTCATATATCTCAACACCTTGATGCATATTTAAGATGCTGCCATTACTCACCAAAAACATACTGTCTGGAGAACCAGTTCCAGTATAACTGCCCTTTAACTTCAAGATATTATTACCATCTTGTTGACCTAAAGTTAAGGTTGTTTTAGCAACAGCAGGATCATCAGAATAAACCTCAAAACCATAAATGTTGGTAATTTCATGTCCGTTACCCAGTATTGTAGTATTACCTCTTGTCAGTTCAATAGAATCCGTGGTTAAAATATCAATGTTAGCTTTTAAACTTATAATATAATCACTTTCTTCACCATTATTTATATCAGTAATTGCTTTCAGAAACTGTGTCCTATCATCAACATTAAAAACTACGGGTGCAGCTTTCAGCACTTTTGGTATTGAACATAACATCATCAGAATAGTAATAATGATAAAAATTTTTCTTTTAAATTTACTATCCATAAAACAAACTACCTTTCAATATTTATTAATTTAATTATAAAGGATTTTCAATATTTCTGTAAATCATTATTTTATTCAACAATTAATAAACCTTCAAATTCTTTATTATATTGATACTTTAATCTTTCTTTTTGTTTTTCACTTAAAGGATCTTCAAAACCATTATGCCCAGAAACTGTTCCAACATGAATTTTATATAGTTGTCCTATTTTTACATACATTACTGTTGGAAAAAAGAAAGAAAACTGTCCTTCTTCTAAACCTTCTTGATTATTGCCACAAAACTCACTAATTTGTTTCATCCCTTGATAATTTTCACTATTAATATCATTATGAAAATCTAAATAATAAATAGGCATTTCATTTTCAATTGATACCTCATTTAAAATAGGGACCACACAATTGCACCAAGGACAATCTTCATAACCAAAATACACAATGAAAGTTTCCTTGTTTTTAATTTTTTCTAGAACCTCAGCAACCGTAATATCATAAAACTGTTCACTGGCAAGTCCATCATAACCACTCATATCGGAAATGGTTCCTGTTGGTTTTTGATATTCAATTAATTTTTCTTTTTGACATCCAGATACTGTCAATAAAAATAACAACAAAATAACTATTTTTTTCATGCTCTAATTTTACCACTTACCCTTCAAAAGAAAAAGCCTTACCTTTAATCATTGAAGATTGTTTTCTTTTTCCCTTAATTACCAGCAAACAAAAGGCGTATTTCTACGCCTTAGTTTGTTTTGTTTGAATGAAGACTAGTCTTCGTCATCTTCTTCAAGTCTTGCTTTAGCTGCAGCAATTACTTTATCTGCAACATCTTTTGGAGCTCTTTCATATCTTAAGAACTCTTGAACATAAGAACCATTACCTTGAGTCATACTTCTAAGTTCGGTAGCATAACTCATCATTTCTGCTTGTGGAACTTCAGCAACAATGACTGTTGTTTCTTCATCAATCGCATTATTTTCCATAATCATTCCTCTACGCTTTGAAAAGTCACCATAGATTGTTCCAACATAATCTGAAGGAATTTGTACTTCTGCTCTAATAATTGGTTCAAGTAATGCTGGCTTAGCTTCTGGCATACCTTTTCTATATGCTAATCTAGCTGCTGATTTAAATGCTACTTCTTTTGAGTCAACTGGATGCATTGAGCCATCATATAAAGTAGCTTTAACCTGTACCACTTTAAATCCCGCTAGAACACCTTTGTTCATAGCTTCTCTTAGTCCTGACTCAACAGCTGGGAAGTAGTTTTTACTCACTGCTCCACCAACAATTTCTTCTTCAAAGACCATTTCATCTTGTTCAGGGTTTGGTTCAAATCTAATCCAAACTTCACCGAATTGTCCTGCACCACCAGATTGTTTCTTATGCCTGCCTTGAGCTTCTGAAGTACCAGTAATTGTTTCACGATATTGAACTGTCGGTTCAGTTAAATCAACTTCAACTTTATATCTTGATTTTAATTTATTGACAATTATATCAATATGTTGATCACCAAGACCGTATAAAACTTGTTCTCTAGTCTCAGTATTATTAACTAATAACATACTCTTATCTTCACTAGCTAATCTTGATAAACCACTTGATAATCTATCTTCATCATTTCTTGTTTTTGGCCAAATTGCTTTTCCTAACATACCTTGTGGAAAATCAATAGGCTTGTACTGAATTGGATTAGCTTTTGTTGCTAAGGTATGGTTTACATCAGTATCTTGTAATTTTAAAATTGCTCCGATATCACCACATTCTAACCTGTCAACTTTTATTTGGTTTTTACCTCTAATTAAAACTAAAGAACCCATTTTTTCGTTTTCAGATTTATTAGAGTTATATAAAGGTGTATCTGAAGTTAATGTTCCACTCATTACTTTCACATATGAAGCTTGAGCAAAATTGTCACTAACTAATTTAAACACGAAAGCACTAAAGTCTTCTTTGTTTGATGTTTTTACTTCTACACCATTGGCATCAGTAATCGTACCTTTTTCGGCATATGAAGGACAGTAATTGATGATTGTATCTAATAAAGTATCAAGACCAACATTTGAAATTGCACTTCCACATAAAATAGGTCTAATACTGCCATCTCTTAAACCATGAGAAACACCAGCAATCATTTCTTCAGCAGTAAAATCTTCTTCCATTAAAAATTTTTCTGTTAAAGCATCATCAGTCATCGCAACTGCTTCACATAATTCAAAGTGACCAGTTTCAACTTGATCTACAAAGTTTGCAGGGATTTCTGCATCCTTACCATTAATTGTTGCTTTTCTAGTAATAATATTTACTACACCTGTTGCTTTTCCACCATCCATAATAGGAAATACCAGTGGCACAGCTTTACATCTTCTTTCAAGTTCAGCAACTGTTTTAACAAAATCAGCATGTTCTTCATCAACTCTGGTGACAAAGAAAATAACTGGTAAATTTTTAGCTAATGCTTGTCTGTAAGCCTTCATAGTACCAGATTGTACACCTTCTTTTGCACTAACAACGATTACTACTGAATCAGCTACTGCCAGTGCTGCAACCTGCTCACCAGCAAAGTCTACATAACCTGGTGTATCAATAAAGTTAACCTTATAATCTTTCCATTCAATTGGCACTAAAGAAGAATAAACTGTCATTCCTCTTTTAATTTCTTCTGCATCATAGTCAATGATACTGTTACCATCAACAGCTTTTCCAAAGCGATCGGTGATTTTATTGTTGTATAAAATCGACTCTAACACTTCACTTTTTCCAGCGCCTGTATGACCTAGCACTGCAACATTTCTAATAAAATCAGTTGTATATACTTTCATAATATATTTTTCCCCCTAAGTTAAAATTTTCTTTATTTCCTCATTACTTCCTTTAGTAATGTAATAGTTATAGGCTTTTCTGCCTTCTTTATCTTTAACATTTATATCAGCACCATTATTTACCAAAAGCTTAATTAGTTCTTCAAACCCAGCATAAGCAGCTCTCATTAGTGCTGTACATCCCATCTCATCTTGCAAATCAATATTTGCACCACGTGACAGCAGAACATCAATTACTGCAATATTTCCTGTTGAACATGCTTCCATTAAAGCAGTTCTACCTTTTTCATCTTGATCGTCAAGATTAGCTTTATATTGTAGTAACAATCTCACAATATCTACAAAGCCATAAAAACTTGCGCGCATTAGAGAATTATTACCTTGATAGTCAGCAGCATTTACATCTGCTCCAGCATCAAGTAGCATTTGAACTACCTCATAATACCCCTTTTGACAAGGTCCCATTATTGCTGTTTTTTCATGATAATCTCTTAGATCTACACTAGCACCACTATCCAAAAGTAGTCTAGTCATTTGAATTCTTCCTCTTTTAGCGCAGCGCATCAAGGCTGTTCTTTTTTGTTGGTTTTTTACATTGACATTTACACCATCTTCAATAGCTTTTTTTACAACATTTATATTATTATCAACTGCTGCATCAAAAAATACTTTTTCTAATTGGTCCATAAGCCTTTTTTCCTCCTATCTTTATAATTAATTATTGTAAATAAAAGACGCTTCCCATTAAGAAAGCATCTTATTTTTCCCTTTAGAGCTAAAAACCACCACCATATGGTGGCTAGATACTCCGCCAATTTGCGTACCATTAACAGCAAATATTTTATTCATTTTAGCTGATCCCTTCTTCTAACTCTATTAGTATTTTACTATTTTTTGACCTTCAATACAAGTCATTTCTTGATTATGTAAAAGAAAATAGGTAAAATATATAAGGTGAGTATGGAGGTTTAATAAATGAAAGATCCTGTATTAGTAATTTTAGCTGCTGGTTTAGGAAGCAGATATGGTGGTTTAAAGCAAATTGACACTGTTGGCAATAACGGAGAAAGTATTATCGACTTTTCTATCTATGATGCTTATCAAGCTGGTTTTAGAAAAGTTATCTTAATTATTAGAGCAGAACATGAAGAACTATTTGAAGAAAATATTGGAGCTAAAATCAGACCGTTTATGGATGTTGTTTACGCTTATCAAGATGTTAATGATTTGCCAGAAGGATTCATTTGTCCAGAAGATAGAACCAAGCCTTGGGGTACAACTCACGCTTTATTATGCACGAAAAAATATATTGATGGACCATTTATGATTATTAATGCTGATGACTTCTATGGCAAAAAATCATATAAAATTATGTATGATTTCTTAAAAAATGAGGTTAATGATAAATTATTTGGGATGGTCGGCTATCAATTAACTAAAACTTTGACCGATAATGGAGCTGTTACCAGAGCTATATGTAAAAAAGATGATAATGGCAACTTAGAGCATATTGAAGAATATCAAAAAATCATTAGAAAAAATGGCGTAGCTTATCAAATCGATAATGGTGAAGAAGTTAAACTTGAAGATGGTATTTGTTCAATGAACTATTGGGGCTTTACTCCAGCTATTTTTCCATTAATGGAAGAAGACTTCATCAACTTCTTAAAAGAGAAGCTTGAAGTTGAAAAAAGTGAATTAGTAATTCCAACCTCGGTAGCTCACATCGTTGAAAATAAACAAGCTGATGTTAAAGTAATGTCTACTACTGATGAATGGTTTGGTGTCACTTATCCACAAGATAAAGAAGAAGTTCAAAACAAAATAACCCAGTATAAGGAAGATGATATTTATCCATTTGATCTTTGGGCTTAACGAAAAATACAAACAAAAACAGATTGTTGAAAAATCTGTTTTTTTTATTTATTTAGAAATAAAATATCTATTATCGTCAACAGTAATTGTACTGTTATAAAACTCCAACATGAAATTAATCATATAATTGATATCATAACTTCCTGCTGTTTCATAAGAAGAATGCATTGCCAGTTGAGCCACACCAACATCGACCATATTTATCGGTAAGTTGATGGTTGAAATAGCAGCTTGAGTAGTTCCCCCTTTCGAACCATTGATATTAGCAAACAACTGATAAGGAACATCTGCTCTATGACACAACTCTTTAGCAATGGCAATTGTTATAGCATCAGAAACATAACTTTGAGTAGCACTTGTTTTAATTACCACTCCTTTATTTAAATAAGCTTGATTTGTTGAATCATACATTTCAGGATGATTTGGATGAACACCATGGCCATTATCAGCACTAACCAAAAACGAATTAGCTAAAATAGCTTTGATATCACTTTTAACATAATAGAAACTAGCAAATACTCTTTCAATTGTATCGCTTAAAAAATTAGAGGCCATTCCCTGTTTTGTGATAGCACCAATTTCTTCATGGTCAAACACTGCCAATACATTTAGTGAATTAGTACTATATCCTAACAGAAATGCTTTTAAAGAAGTGTAAACACTTTCCAAATTATCTAGTTTTCCACCCGAAACAAACTCTTTGTTTTCTCCCCAAAGAAGAGCTTTTTGACGATTATAAAAATATAAATCATGAGCTAAGATATCTTTTTTATTTACAAGAAGTTTTTTGCTTAATAAACTGTTAAAATAATCTTCTGTTGGCTCTAATCCCATAATCGGAATTAAATCAACCTTAGTATCCCACTTATAACCATTATTAGCTTCTCTATTTTGGTGGATAGCAACATTAGGAATTATTGCCATATCTTCTTTAAAATCAACTAAATGACTCACAATAACACCATTTTCTTTAGTGGTTATTCTTCCCGCAATTCCTAGTGGCTTATCTAACCAGGTTGATAAAAGAGCTCCGCCATAAACCTCAACATTTATTCTGTTATAATTGCTATCTTTGATGTCAGCTATAGGTTTAACTTTCAAACAAGGAGAATCTGCGTGTGAAGCGATAATATTCACTGATTTAACATTGGCTATTTCAGGAATTTTAAAAGCTATCAAGCTACTTTGATTTCTAACCACATAATAGTAACGATTATTCTCTAATGTCCAGGTTGAATTTTCTTTTAGCTTAATAAAACCTGCTTCTATCAACTGTCTTTCAACTTCACTAACAGCATGATATGTTGAACTACTTTTATTTAAAAAATCTACAAACCCTCTTCTATTAACCATATCTTTTTCTCCTTTTACAAATTAATAAGCCATCTCCTATTTCTAAGTATTCACTTTCGAAATCAGGATGATTTAACATATCTTCTCTAAATTTAGCCAGTTTTTTAACTAGTGGTCTAAGTCTTTTTTTCTCAACCAAATCTGGACTATCAATATAACCATGGAAAAACATATTATCCACTATAATAGTTCCATCTTCTTTTAAGTTTTTTAAATACTTTTCTAAAAGTTCTTGATTATGTGCCTTTGGTCCATCCAAAAATAACACCTCAAATTTATCAGGTAAATCATACTTTCTAGCATCAGTTAAAATCGGAACTATTCTTTCTTCTAAATTAGCTAATCTGATATTTTCTTTAGCCATACTATGTCTTTCTTTATCTATTTCTAAAGTAACGATTTTTAGTTTTGGATTACTGCTAGCAAAACAAATACTGCTGTATCCAACAGCTGTACCAATTTCTAAAAGAGATTCTATGTCATTCTCTTTTAAATAATTAATAACATAGTTTAATCCATCTTCCTCCATAATTGGAATTTTATCTATCAGCGCCTGTTGTTTAATTGTTTCAATGAGTTGTTTGTTCATAATCATTACCTATTAACAATTATAACAAATCACCTTAACTTTTAATAAATTTTTTGAGCGAGCTCAAAGTCTTTCTTTCTAATATAGTAATATAAACCATAACTTATAGCACTATGAACTAATAAATTAAGTGAAACTACCACCATTAAAGGTAAATCAGATAAGAATATTAAAGATAATACTGATGGAACCATCAAGATAAAGTTATAAACAATATCATAGAAGATTGAAAAATTACTTTTAACAACCTGATATTCACTAGTAAAGTTGTGTTTTGGATTTTTACAGTCAATAATAATGCCAAAGAAACTGCGCCCAATAGCAAATATCGCAAAGATAATAATAGCAAAGGCTGTAGGTAAAACAGGTAGTTTTATTAGAATAGCCACTATTACAAATAGCATTCCATTAGGAACAAAGGTTAGAAGCATATCTGGCACACACTTATAAACCAACTGCTGATAGAAAGCAATAGGAATATACTTCATAAATATCGCACTGTTACCATCTCTACTTACAGCTGTAATACTTACATAGGTGTACAGTGACATAAATATGCAAATTAACAACAAGACTGAAAATGTAATCTGTCCACCTGCATCAAGACTAGTTATTCTCGAACTATCAGCAACTAATTGACTTATACCACCAACACCCTGACTGAAAGTGAAGGTCATAATTATTGGTAGAATTAGACTTGGCAAAACACATTGAGTAAAATAAACTGGTTTTCTAATTAAACATTTAAATTCTTTTAATACATAATTAAAAGCCACACTTACCTTAACAAAATCTTTTTTGTCTACTTTTTTTCTAGAGTAACTGCCAGTAGTGCTATTTCCTAATACACCTTTAAAGTAAAGTCTATTACTAACAACTATCATTACTACATAAACAACTACACTTATTAGTACAAGCAGTAATAAAGAAACAATTGAAAGATTTATCAAAGCTTCGCTAGCAAACTTTAAAGTTGGGAAAAATGAATACATTGATTTTGCTAAACCATCTATTTGGGTAATTAATGCCAACAACTGCTCTGGATCAGAACTGCTTTGTGAGGCATTCATGCTAATATACATTGAAACTACCAAGACCATCAGAACACCTAAAGTCTGAAATAATCCCTTGTGTTTTGATAAGTTAACAAAAGACATTACTACCATCATCACCAATGCCATTAAAACAACTGGAACAACTGGGATAATCAGCAAAACAAGAATCATAAAGACATAAAACACAATTGAGGCCTTTGTCAGATAACCATAAACAATTAGTGGAATTAATCCAAAAAACATTTCTGAGAAATATGAATAAGCAAGCAAAGTATTTATTTTACCAGCAACAATTTCAAATGGTTGAAATGGCAAAGGTAATAAGTGTTCATTGTCTTTAGAAAAATATAAAATGTTAGCGCTAGTAAAGACTGTGTTGAATAAACCACTAGCAATATTAATTAAACAAATCAAACTAATAAAAGCTGTTTGTTGATTGAAATTCATTAATGTGTTAATAGTACCATAAGAAAAAATTCCAGCAATGGCAGATAAATAACCATAAGCAAATATCATCAAAAGTATGGTTGATATTTTCTTTTTACCAAAACCTTGTTTAGAAAAAGCATTGATAATATAGGTTTTAATTAAAACTTTTGTCAGTGATAAAATACGCTTAAGCATTTTCTGTAATCTCCAAAAATACTTTTTCTAAGCTACCTTCTTTAGCAAACTGTTCTCTGGCTTCTTCTACTGTTCCAACAAACAATAATTTTCCTTTAGAAATAATTCCAATTCTATCACACATTTTTTCTGCCACTTCCAAAACATGGGTTGAGAAAAAGACTGTTTTTCCCTCATCAGCATGTTCTCTCATCATTTCTTTTAGATCAAAACTGCTCTTTGGATCTAACCCTGTCATTGGTTCATCTAAAATCCAATTGTTTGGATTGTGTAATAACGCCCCAATTATAACTACCTTTTGTCTCATACCATGTGAGAAAGACTCTAACTTATTGTTTAAGACATCATATATTTCAAACTTTTTAGCTAACTCTATTACTTTGTTTTCTCTATCTTCAATATCATAAATATCACAAATAAAGTTTAGATACTCGATTGCCTTTAAAGATAAAAAGATATCTGGACTATCTGGAACAAAGCCAAATATTCTCTTAGCTTCCATTGGCTGTTTAACAATATCATAACCATCAATTAAAATTTCGCCCTCATCAGCATCTAAAATACCAGTAATCATTTTAATTGTAGTTGTCTTTCCAGCACCATTGGGACCTAAAAAACCAAATATCTCGCCATTATTAATTGTCAAATTTAGACTGTCGACTGATTTTTTTCCTTTTGTATATGATTTAGAAACATTTTTAATTTCTATCATCTTCATACCTCCTAAGCAAACATTTGCTCTATATATTATACGATAAAAAACATTAAATCTAAATTAGAATGATACATATATTACTAAAAAATTACATAACACTAAACTATTAAAAAAAAGGCCCAGCATTTCTGCTGGGTCAAAGTTAGCAAACTTCTATTTTTCTTCTAAAATTTCGCCTGTATTGGCATCAATAACATATTTACATTGACGACTGTTAGCTTTAAATTCAATACAATAGACTAGTTTGCCATCTTGAAGACATAATTCAGATTTATAGTTGCTATATTCTGAAGCATTAGCATGGTTTAAAACTATTCTCTTAACATTTTTTTGACCAATGCAACTTCCGTTACCATAATTGTTGCCATTACCACTGTTGCTACCTTTTCCATGATTGTGACCACTTGTATCATCATTTGAGCTTGATGAATGACTGTGCTCATATTGATGTTTATATTGTCTATTTTCTTGTTCACATTCCAAGATTACACCACTGGTTCCATTAACCATAACTACATAATCAGTGTTGTTGTAAACAAATTTGATTACATAGACAATATTGTGATGACGATAATCAATTTCCATTGTGTAATCTGAAATTTCAGTTGCTGATGCTTTTACAGATTTTAAAGCAATTTCTTTAGCTTTTTCTTCACCAATATATTCTTTTTGGCTTGCTTGCCCCATTCTTTGAATTCCTGGAATTGTATTTTCAGAATTACCTAATAGTAAGTTTAACTGAGTAACATTTAACTTTGCTAGCTCTTCAATATTGTAAGTGCTATCTAAGGCAATCAATTCGGTAATTAATTGTGCTCTACCTATTGAAATATTATATGTTTCAGCTAATTTTACTAAATCTGGATTGTTTTTTAAATTTTGACACACAACTGATCCATCAAAATCATCTTCAGCTAAAATATCTTCAATCATTTCCATTAGATTAGCAGTTATATTTTCATTATCAACAGTAACCAAAATAGAGTTGGCACTATCGTTTAAATATCCCTGTTCTAATAATGATTCAATTAAAGTTTTTAAAGCTACTTTAACCTGACATCCCTTTACATTTAAATTTTCAACTACATCGATTCCTTCTTCATTTTTTCCAAATATTTCAATAACTTTATCTTTTTCATCCAAAGTAATTTCAATTGAAGGATTAATATCTAATGAAATTGTTGCTGCTACAACAGATGTAGCTGGTCTAGTTACAATTATTGTTACAAATAATAAACAACTCATCGCAAATATTAAAACTGGCTTCCAAGAAAAACCTCTTGATTTTTCTTTCTTTTCTTGATGTACCCTTTTTCTTGCATCTAGAATAATCTGCTCAGATATATCTGGGGTAATTTTTTGAACTGTTTTATTAATTTTTTCTTTTATTTTTTCTGGTGTCATTTTCTATTCCTCCTGTTTCACGATTTGTTGTAGTTTTTTTATCGCCCGATTATGTCTTGACAGAACTGTTGATAAAGGTAATTTTAATATCTGAGCAATCTCTTTAAATTTATAACCGGTTAGAGAATGCAATATAATAACTTGTCTTTCTTTATCATCTAGTTGATTTAAGCATTGATTTAAAAATTCTTTGTCCACCACATTAACATCATCTTCTTCTTTGGCTTGCAATATCCACTGTTCTTCAGTAAGGTTGATCTGCTTTTTGTTTTCTCTTAACCTTTGTAAGCAAGTATTTCTTGTTATAGTAAGCATCCAAGCTAACGGTTTTGACTTTGAAACATAAGTTTTGGCTGCTTCAATAATCTTTATATAACTATCGTGCAAACAATCTTGCGCTGAATATTCATCTTTAACAATTGACAAAGAAAAACCATACAAGATATGACTTGTTAATTCATACAGTTTTCTAAATCCGTCCATATTATCTGAAGCTATTTCTTCAAGGCATTCATCTAACAGGACATCATCAATGCCTTCTTTACAAAAATCAGTCATTTACTACTCCTTTCACTTATATAACGTTTCAACAGGACATTTTATTGCAAGTATATCAAAAAAGATTTCTTTTTTTTAGAAATCTCTATTTTATCAATTCAATACT
The DNA here is from genome assembly GCA_012800355.1 of Erysipelotrichia bacterium. Lineage (GTDB taxonomy): Bacteria > Bacillota_I > Bacilli_A > Erysipelotrichales > Erysipelotrichaceae > UBA1783. The sequence continues at coordinate 14,361 of JAAZJL010000062.1, forward strand.
ATATCCAGTCTTGAATGTTTCATTAGGTTTTAAAGACATCATCCCTTCTCTATCTTTAAAATCTACTTCCACCTTTTCTAAATCACTATGACCATACCAAGGTTCTAAACAAATAAATGGTGCTTTATCATCACTTGTCCAAATGGCAAAATAAGGATAACCTTCAATCTCCATTTTTATTGTGTAATCTTTTTGTACTAGTTTGACATATTTACTTTCTAATCCTTTATAGATGATAGTCTGATATTTTTTAATATCTTTATAAGATAATTGCCATTTATCTAATGTGACATCTTTTTCATAAAGTGGTCCATCATTAAAAACAATTTGTTTGACAATTTCTTTCTTTTCGTATTGCAAATAACTATCTTCAAAGTTTAAAACATTAAAACCTGGATGTAAGCCAAAGGTAAATGGCATGTCTTTTTTACTATCATTTCTAATATAGTAATCAATATTAACTTTATTTTTATCTAAAGAATATTTAATTTGGTAAGTAAACTGAAATGGGTAACGACTTAAAGTATCATCATTTTCTTTTAACTCCATAATGATTTTACTATCATCACATTTAACACAAACTAAATTATTATCTCTGATAAAACCATGATTATTCATTGAATATGTCTTACCTTCTACTTGATATGATTTGCTGTAAGTATTACCTACTATTGGAAAAAGCGTTGGATTTTTTCCTTTCCAATGATTAGAATCACCTTGCCACATGACTTCTTTGCCATCAAATAATAAACTTTGGATTTCGCCACCTTTTTCAATTACTTCTAGTTGAATAAAATCATTTTTAATTTTCATATCTTTTTCCCCTTTATGGTGCCGCTTGCAAGACTTGAACTTGCGACCTGCACATTACGAATGAGTTGCTCTACCAACTGAGCTAAAACGGCTTTTTATTTATTAAATAATAACACAATCTATTATTGTTCTAGCAAAAAGAAAAAGCTTCTAAAAAGCTTCTTCTTTAATGATTTCAAATTATTTTATTTCCCAAACAAAAGTAGCAGTATCACTGGCATTGATATCATCTGGAACAATTTCAATATTGCTTTCTCTTTCTACTGCTAGAACCTTATACTCAATATCATAGCTTGTATCAGAGTAAATATTTAATTGTCCCCAGTTGTAATCAATCGTTTTCAACTCACCTAGTTTGGCGTTAGCTGCCTTACAGAGAGTTTTTGCTTTTCTTTTAGCATTTTTTGTGGCAGAAATTAGCAATTCTTCATTAACTGCATCGGGATCCTTAACGGTAAATCTTATCGATAAATTAGGTTGAGAAATACATTTTGAAATAGCAGTTAAAGTTTTAGCCAGTTTAGTCATATCAAAGTCAAAAGATACTTTTAAATCATGTATCACTAAATATCCAGCAAATACCTGTTTATAATTGCCTTCTGAATCTCTTTCGCTTTCATAGTGTGTCCTGACATTAAAGTTTGTTGTTTTCAAATCTTCTTTCTCAAATCCAACATCATTTAATGTTTTATTAAGATTATCAATCTGCTCACTGGCAATGTTCATCGCTTTTTCATATTCTTTATTAATTGATTCTAGAGTCAAGGAAATTATCACATAATCTGGTTTTACTGAAACTTTTCCCACTCCTTTTACTGTAATTGTTTTTGTCATAATAGTTCCTCCTGATATTTATATTTTTTATTAGCATATTTTTTAAACATTTCTTACTTTAATTACAATCCATTATACGTTACATATTATATGTATTATCGTTATTTTTTTACCTCATTTTTCCTTCTTAAAAATAAGGGTAGACACAATAATTATAACAAACTTTTAATCAAAACTGAATGAAAAGGGAGAATAAAATTACTTTTTTTTTACAAAAATAAATATATAAAAAATATGTTATTTTTTGCTTGACTTTAATGATTTTTTAATGTTATAGTCTCTTTTTAAAAGGAGAATATATATGATTGAAAAGTTTTTTCAGCTAAAAGAGAATGGTACAACAGTTCTCACTGAAGTAGCAGCTGGTTTAACTACTTTTGCTGCTATGGCCTACATTATTGCTCTTAACCCTATTATTTTATCTGGGTTAGATGGTGGTAGTGGAGCGGTTTACATTGCGACTATTTTATCAAGTGCTATCTGTACTACATTAATGGGTCTTATCGCCAATGTACCTTATGCTACTGCCCCTGGTTTGGGTCTTAACTCACTGGCAGCTGGTTTATTATCAAGTTCTTTAGGCTTTAGTCCAGCAGCTATCTTGGCAATTGTTTTACTTTCAGGTTTAATTAACGTTTTAATTACTGTTACAAGCATTAGAAAACACATCATTAAATCTATCCCTGTATTTTTACAAAATTCTATCGCTGGTGGTATTGGTATCTTTATCATTTACATCGGTGTCGTTAATGTTGGACTTGTTAATTTTTCTATTGGCATTCCAATGATTAACACAGCAATGGATGTAAAAGTATTAGTAGTCTTCTTAGCTGGGCTAGCTACAACAATCTTTTTATTAATCAAAAAGGTTCCTGGAGCTATCTTAATTGGTGTTATCATTTCTACTATTGTTGGAATTCCATTAAAAATTACAGCTTTAGGCGGAACTTATAACATTGTTGAAGCACTTACTGCTTATAAAGGTTGGTTTGGAATTGCCTTAACACAAGGTTTAGGCGAACTATTCTCTAACCCTGCTGGATTTGTTTCTGTTTTAGTAATAATTTTATCTTTTTCAATTTCAGATAACTTCGATACTATTGGTACATTTGTTGGAACAGGTAGAACTACTGGTATCTTTACTGATGAAGACATTGAAAAGATGGAAACTGGTCATGGTTTCAGTTCTAAAATGGACAAAGCTTTATTTGCAGATGCTATCGCAACTCCTATTGGTGCTATTTTAGGAACTTCACCTACTACAACTTATGTAGAATCTGCAGCAGGTATTGGAGCTGGTGGAAAAACTGGTTTGGTTTCAGTTGTTGTTGGTGCATGCTTCTTTTTAAGCTTACCACTTGCTTCTCTTGTCAGTGCTATCCCTTCAGCAGCCACTGCTCCAGCACTAGTTATTGTTGGGGTAATGATGCTATCAGCATTTAAAGAAATCGACTGGGCTAATTTAGATCAAGCTCTTCCAGCAATGGGTGCAGGATGCTTTATGGCTTTAAGTTATGGCATCACAAATGGTGTAATGGTTGGTTTCTTCCTTTATACATTTGTTGAAGCATGTAAAGGAAACTTATTAAAACTACATCCAATTATCTTAGTAAGTGACCTGTTATTCATTATTAATTTATGGTTATCTTAATCACTTTGCCATAAATAATAAACTTAACGAACAAGTCTTTTAAAGAAAATAGATTTATATAATTTATTTAGAGGTTTTATAACCTCTTTTTTATTTTAAAGATTTTATAACATCTGTTATATTGCTAGTTTGAACTAATTGTTTGAAAATTCAAATAAAAATAATTATCTTTGTAAAAACATTCTGATAGAGATTAGGAAACTTTTAAACAGTTTTCTTCAGCTTTTTTCAACATTATCAATAATCCAGCTATCTTCCATATATTGCCTAAAGTTAAGCAGCCGACCATTATCGCATTAACTATCGCATGATTGCCTAATAATCTTACAAAACTAAAAATTAATGTTCCCACTGGCAATGAAAATATCCAACACCAGCGAGGATAAGGACTTAATCCAGTAGAAAAAGCTTTTAAATGAGCGTAAGTTTCAATAATCCAAAAAACTAAAAAAGGAATATATAAAGGCAACGAAAAATAGCAAGCAAACCTAATTGAAGCTGCTAAAGCTACATCTGGATTAGTTAATGTCATATATTTATAAAAAAATGCCGTAGCCACAGAAGACATATGAACACCAGGACCTCCTAAAACTAAACAGCCAAAAAGTCCGTTTCTATACAACTTACTGTATTTTTGAGAAAACGGCTCAATAAGCTTATAAACTCCAAAATGAGCAACGGTAGAAATAGGAGCACCAACTAAACCCAAAATCGCTGAGCAAAAAAGCCTACCATCAGATACCGTAAGATAATGAGAAACAAAACCCTCTAACCCTGTTAAATGCTCGTTTCTAATGCCCCAGCCAATAATCATATCACCTGCTAGATTTATAAATGCTCCTACTAATCCAATTTTCATTAAAAGACTTATTTTATCCCAATCAATATTTTTCTTAAGTGTTACTCTCTCTTTCATGTTTTATAACCTCAATTCTTTTCATTACAAGTGAATTTTTATAACTTCTCACTATAATTGAGTTTTACTCAATTCAGTTAGTCTACACTAACTAATGTTTTAGCACAATATATTTCTTTATGGTTTATTTTCTTTTATATATTTGTTGAAACTTATTTAGCTATATTAATTATTTGTCATAAAAAAACCTTTTATGTCAAAATAATAGGTTTTTTTATTACATCATATAGTTTTTATTAATCTTTTGTTTTAAAGAAACTGCTTTTTTCAGCCTCTCTATATTTATCCATTTTTATTCTAAACAAATCACCATTTGTAGGTGGAGTATAGGATATCGCATTAGCTCCAGCTTCAATAGTTTCTAATATTGTCTTAGCAGAAGGACCACCAGTGGCAATTATTGGAATATTCGGATATTTCTCTTTTACTTTTTTAACAATATTTACTGTATTAGCTCCTCCACTAATGTTAATAATAGAAGCTCCAGCTTTAATCTTTTCCTCAATATCCGTATACTCAGAAACTATAGTGGCAACAATTGGACAAATAACACTTTTGGCTATCAGTTTAAATGTCTCTATTGGTGCTGGGGCATTTAAAACAACTGCCATACAACCTTGAGATTCGGCCAAAAGAGCCATTTCACGAGCTCTGTCTCCTTGAGTTGTACCCCCTCCTACTCCAGCAAAAACAGGAGCTTGAGCTACACTAGTGATTGCTGAAAATATTGAGGGATGGGGAGTAAAAGGATAAACCGCAAAAATCGCATCAGCATTATTGTTCATTACAATAGCTACATCAGTTGTAAATATTAGTGATTTTATCTTTTTACCATTTATTATTATTCCAGAACAGTTATCTATTTCACTTGGAACCATTACTAGATCTCCGTCTGCCCAACTACTTACTATCGGAGCCTTTTTTTCTTCATTTGTATTTACATTATTCACGATAATCTACTCCTTTATAAAAATTTATTTTCAAACAAATCTTAACACAATTTATATCAAAATAAAAAAAGCCACATAAAAACCAGACTACCAAGCAACAATCAAACATAGCAAAATCTTATAAGTTTCTCGCTTATTAAAGTTTCAATATTTATTCTTCTTCTTTATTATCAGTTTTAGAATCCATACTACTAAAAGCAGCACCTAAAGCTATGCCTAAGCACATCCCAACAGGTATCCATAAGCCAATATTGTCAAGCAATAAACCTAGAGCTGCACCTATAGCTAAACCAAATCCAATACCACTGCTAACACCATCAGCTAACTTTGACTTATTTGTATTTTTTTCTTTTTCCATAATTAACCTCCTTTTAAATTTATTTTTAATAAAATCTATCTACAGCTTAATAATAAAACTCACTTTTTTTATTGCCCTTTCTTTTTTCAAGAGCAAAGGAGTAAATATTAAAAGTTTTTCTTTTATTATTTTATCAATTAAATTATATAACGACCTTTTTATAGATAAAAGTAAATTAAAGGTAAATTTCATGAAAAAATTAATGATTTATTCATTAAATTAATATTTTTTAATTAATTAATAAATTTATTTAATTTTATTATTAATATAATTAATTTATGTATTGACTTTTTTAATTGTTTATTTTATATTATTGACAAAGAGGTGAAATATATGAAGAAAAGACTGTTAGGCACATGTCCAGTTTGTGATAACAAACTCGTTATTAGCGAATTACATTGTTCTGACTGTAAGACAAATATTCAAGGAGAGTTTCCATTAAGTAAGTTTGACTACTTGTCAAGTGAAGAACAGGACTTTGCACTGGTGTTTTTAAAAAATGCTGGAAATATTAAACAAATTGAAAAAGAATTAAACATTTCTTATCCAACAGTAAGGAAAATGCTAGATTCCGTTATCCAAAATTTAGGTTTTGAACAAACAACTATTTCTAATCCTTTAACTAGAGGCGAAGTGTTAGAGATGTTGAAAAATGATGAAATAAGCTTTGAAGATGCAGAACAGATGCTAAAGGAGATCAAATAATGTTTGAAAAATTTATTGAAGAATTAACTAAAAAAGCTCAGGAAAATAATGTTAATGTTGACGAACTAATTAAAACCTATCAAAATCACTATCAATTAGGTTTAGAAGCGGGTTTAAGTGAAGAGGAAATAGTTGCAAGATTTGGAAGCGTTGATGAAATTTTTGGTTTAAAGCAACAAAAAACTGTCCGATATTTTAAACTATTTAAAGTAGCACTGCTCCATGATGGTGATTTAACTTTTAAAACTAGCCCAGATGATAGCATTCATATCGACATTGAAGAAAATGCAATTGATTATTATAACACTATTATTAGTGATGACGAGCTGATAATTGAACCACTACAAAAAGAAATGAAGCTTTTAAGACGAGTTAGTGGAGATATAACAATTCATTTTCCTGAAACAACAAGTTTTAAAAAAGTCGAATTAAAAGGCATCTCTTCTGATATTGATGCCAAAGAATTTGGTTTTGTTTGTGAAGACTTTTCATTAAACAGCACCAGTAGTGACTGTAATTTTATTTACATCAAAGCTGATTTGGCCAAATTTGCCACAGTCAGTGGTGATATTGATGTTACTAATTTATTTGCCTCAACTTGCTCAATAGCTACAGTTAGTGGTGACTTTAAAACCAATAGAAGTGCTATTTATAAACTCAATGCTTCTACCGTAAGTGGTGATATCTCTATTAATGGGAAAGTTGAAAAAGTTAAATCTTCTTCTATTTCTGGAGATATAACAATCAATAACGTTTATGAAAAAACTTCTGTTAGCGATTTGATTGAAGAAGGTTTTAAAAATATTTTTAATCGCTAATTATGATTAAAGTTTAATTTAACTACCTTAAATCAAGATTGTTAGCATTGTACCAATAAAACCCATTTGCTAAACAGTAGTCATCAATATTTTTTGAAAGATCACGGTTTGCTCCATACTCTAGTAAATACACGGTCAAACCGTTTTCTTTTACTTTCTCAAGATATTCTTTAAAATATTCTGTTTCATCTTTACTTTGTATTTTAAAACTTTGATTTTCAAAATCTATGGCTGTAAACACTGTTTCTTGATTAATTCCATCAAATAAAGAAAGGGCTATATTTTCTTCAATACACCTTGATACAAACATATCTCCACCATTTATTATTAAAGGAATATTATATTTTTTTAATCCCTTTAAAATGGCACAAAGTCCTTGATAAATCTCTTCTTTAGGATAGTTATAATAGACATCCACATTATCCAAAAAGAAACCATTAATATCTAAATCAAAATATTGTTTTGCTAGCTCATCAACAATAAAATCTTGCCACTGGCTACAAGAAACGTCCACCCATTGTTCATCTGGCCAATCTTGATAAACACCTAAAAACACCTCTTCAAACCTATCAAAATAATCTCGATATTCTTCAACTGATCCAATGTTTAAGTAACCATAAACTGTTTTACCATTATTATGTAATTGTTCGATAGTGGTAACAGAAAACTCTGCTGGTTCAATTACAACAAACTGATACAATTTTAATTTATCAACTTCATCTTCATTTATCCCTAAAAATACTCCATACTTGTATTCATGTTCATGTTCAAAAGTATGCTTTTTACTGCATCCACTTACAACTAAAAAAATTCCAATTAAAACAACAATTAGTAATTTTTTAAAATTAATAAATTTTGGAAAATTTACTTTAATATTCATAATATTATTTTATCACTAGGTCTACTCTTTTTTAATAGTTTTCCAATACTAAAGACAGTAAAAATGAGCCAAAATCTTCCGAAATATCCTCAATCTTTTGATATCGTTCACCATTATACAAGCACCTTATAACAGCTGGCTCTTTCTCGTTATTTAAACATCCAAAATCTAAAAAAGCTAAACTACCATCTTCAAAATTATAAATTGGCAACCACTCTTGTGGAAGTCCAAATTCTTTGCGCTCACAAAGAGCATAAGTAAGTGTATTTCCTTCAAAAATATCTAAATTATCTAAATCAATCCCAAAAATTTCACAGCCATAAAAGGAAATATAATTAAATTTTTTATAATACTCTACTAGTTGTGGAGAAAAAGTTAAACCCAAAATCTTTTCTGCTTTTTTCATTTCTTCAGCAGTCAATCCCGTACCACTAATAAAATATTTGCGGTTTACTGCTAATTCTAGTGCTTGTTTAAAGTCGTGATAACTCATATTTTTTACCTACTTTACCTTCCTTATGATTTTTCTTAATTATACTATTATGTTTACTTATTATATTGAAAATCCAGAAAATTTTACTTCGATTTTAACTATTCTTTATATTTGCTGATTTATAAAAAAGAAAAACCACTTACTGTGGCTATCTAACAAATGGCGTCCACGAAGGGATTCGAACCCCTGACCGTCCGCTTAGAAGGCGGATGCTCTATCCAGCTGAGCTACGTGGACAACTTGCTTAAATATAATATCATTATCATTTGTAAAATGCAACCAAGTGAATTTGCCAAATCCAACATCTTATTTTGTCTTTATACAAAAGTTTTCAATCTATAATTAGTCTGCATTTTTCCATTCTCTATAATCCTGAGACCAGTCTTTTTCAGAACATTGTTTAATGTATTTTTCAAGTTTATCATAATCAACTGTCTTTTTGCCAAAATCACAGATCAAACTAAAAAATCCAGTTTTATTTTTGTAATTAACCTGCAATGCTGTACAGTTAATATTAATATGTTCGACAAGTTCTTTTACAATTTCAACAGCTTTTTTCTTGCTGTTATCAACACTAATATTTACCTTTTCTCTAATATTCAAGATGTATACTTTAGGATATGTCTTGGTCATATCATTAGCATCAATTTTTACCCAAGCATATATTAGTATAACTTTAAATTAAATAGATTTTATTATGAAAAATATTAAAAATCAATTTTTATCATTTTTCACTTTTTTAATGATTAAATTTAGTATATAATCAACTCTGCTAGCACTTAATAAATGATTGCTGACAAAAGAATAAAGTGATTACTACTTTTTCTTTTAATAAAATATTAGAAAAGAGGATTAAAAATGAAATTTTCAGAATTTAAATACGAAAGAATCAACTATGAAAAATTAGAAAAAACAATAACTGAACTTTTAAATCAACTTCAAAAACAAAAAGATGCTGATGGCTTTATTGAAACTTTTAAAGAAATTGAAAAAGTTAAATCTCATATTAGCACGATGGCTTCTCTAGCAACTGTTAGACACACCATTGATACAAAAGACGAGTTTTACGAAAAGGAAAATGATTTCTGGGATGAAACTAGCCCAAAATTACAAGTTTTTGAAAATAGAATTGCAGAAATTTGCTTAGCTTTCAAAGATAAGGAAAAACTATATCATTATCTTCCTGAAGTATATTTTAAAAAAGCTGAGTTTGCCTTAAAATCGTTCGATGAAAAAATAATTCCATTAATGATTGAAGAAAATAAATTGACTTCAGAGTATGGAAAACTTAAAGCTTCAGCTCAAATTGAATTTGATGGCAAGATTTATAACTTATCTTCAATTTCGCCATTTATCCAATCTGATGATAGAGAAACAAGAAAAAGGGCTTTTGATGCTAGAATGAAATTTTACCAAGACAACGAACATGAGTTTGATAGAATTTTTGACAAACTAGTAAAAGTTAGAAATCAAATGGCTAAAGAATTGGGATATGAAACCTTCACTGAACTTGGTTATTTAAGAATGAACCGTTTTGACTACAACCAAGAAATGGTTGCCAATTATCGCCAACAAATCCTTACTGACTTAGTGCCATTAAATAGCGAACTTTACAAAAGACAAGCTAAGCGTCTAGGTTTAGATAAGTTAGCATACTATGATTTTGTTTATGAGTTCTCTACTGGTAATCCAACACCTAAAAAAGATGCCAATGGTCTAATAGAAGCAGCAGTTAATATGTATCATCAAATGCATGAAAAAACTGGTGAGTTTATCGACATAATGAAAGAAAAAGAACTATGGGATTTATTAAGTAAAGATGGCAAAGAAATGGGCGGTTACTGTACCTCTTTTAGCGACTACAAAGTTCCATTTATTTTCGCTAACTTCAATGGAACTAGCGGGGATGTTGATGTTTTAACTCATGAAGCAGGTCATGCTTTCCAATATTATATGAGTAAAGATATTCCTATTGAAGATTGCCAGTGGCCAACAATGGAATCAGCAGAAATACACTCTATGAGTATGGAGTTTTTTGCTTATCCTTGGATGCAGGACTTCTTTGGTGAAGATACTGAAAAATACTACTACTCTCACTTAACAGGAACTTTAAATTTTCTTCCTTATGGAGTATTAGTAGATCATTTCCAACATGAAATCTACAACAATCCTAAAATGACTCCTGAAGAAAGAAAAGTTACTTGGAGAAAACTTGAAAAATTATATTGTCCAGAAAGAGATTACAGTGGATGTGATATCTTAGAAAGAGGTGCCTTCTGGTTTCAACAAGGACACATCTTCCAATCTCCATTCTATTATATTGATTACACCTTAGCCCAAGTCTGTGCACTACAATTCTGGGCTAGAACTAGGCAAAAAGATGAAACAGCATTTGATGATTATTTACATTTGTGTTCACTAGGAGGAACACTGCCTTTTACAAAGTTAGTAAAAGAAGCTTGTCTAATTGTTCCTTTTGATAATGGATGTGTAAGTTCAGTTGTCAAACAGGCAAGAGAATTCTTAAATAAAATCGACGATACTAAACTATAATTAACAAACCTCATAAGTAAAACAAGCTTATGAGGTTTTATTTTTCTTTTAAAATATTAATGAATTAAAGGAAAAATTATTTTTCTTGGTTGACAATATACAAAGTAATCACTAAAATAGTAGATGTCACTTTACGACAAAAAGTAGCCCCGGAAACTACATTTTGATGAGGAGGACAAAAATATGCGTCAAACTACAATGCTAAAACCAGCAGACGTTACACGTACATGGTATGTTGTCGATGGAACAGGCTTAACTTTAGGTCGCTTATCAACTAAAGTTGCTGAAGTTTTAAAAGGCAAACACAAACCAGAATATACACCAAATGTTGATTGTGGAGATTATGTTATTGTTATCAATGCTGACAAAATTGTCGTTACAGGTAACAAATTAGACACTAAATTCTATTATAATCACTCTCAATATCCTGGTGGACTTAGAACTAGATCTATGCGTACTATGAAAGATAAGTACACAGTTGAATGGATCGAAAGATCTATTCATGGTATGTTACCACACACTAAGTTAGGAAATGTTCAACGTAAACACTTATTTGTTTACAAAGGTAATGAACATCCACATGCAGCTCAACAACCAGTTGAGTTAAAAATTGAAGAATAGGAGGATCAGTAAATATGGCAACTAAGAAAAAAGATACTGTTAGATACCAAGGTACTGGTCGTAGAAAGACTTCAGTAGCTAGAGCATACCTAACACAAGGTGAAGGAAACATCACTGTTAATGGTAAGCCTTTAGATGAATACTTACCACAAGAAACTTTAAAAATGGTCGTTAATGCACCATTTGTAGTTACTGAAACTGTCGGCCAATACGATGTAAACGTTAATGTTTATGGTGGTGGTTATACAGGACAAGCAGGAGCAATGAGACATGCAATCTCTAGAGCTTTATTAGAAGTTGTAGATGATTATCGTCCAAAATTAAAAGCTGCAGGTTTCTTAACTAGAGACCCAAGAGCTAAAGAAAGAAAGAAATATGGCTTGAAAAAAGCTAGAAAAGCTCCACAATTCTCAAAACGTTAATATTTTTATCGCTAGAGATACAAAAGCTCTCATTAGAGAGTTTTTTTATTTACCAATATAACAATTGGTTTTTTTATTTAAATATAATATTATTGTCATTAATAAAAATACTTTAAATTATGTTGAATCTAAATTAAGTTAAGGCTATAATAGGACAGTTGTTGAGGTGACCTGTTGATGACAAAAAACGAAAAACTATTAATCAGTTCCAGTATCTTAAGTACTCTTGCAGGTGGTATGAGTGCTGTCTTTATGAATGTCTTTTTATACAATTATACTGGATCTTTAACTGTAATGGCTTTATATACTTGTATTAGAATAGGCATGTTTCCAATATGTTTTACCATTGCTGGCAAAACTGCTAGAAAAGTTGGTTATGGTTTTACTATGAGTATGGGTTTGTTTTTTATCTTTTTACACCTACTATTTGTTTTACAATTTGACTATTTGATAGCTGCCAATAATAATTTGGTTTACTTTGTTGCTCTTTTATATGGCATAGGAGAAGGATTCTACTGGTTAAGTGTTAATACCCTTAATCAACTTGTAACTAATCCTGAAACTCGCGCAGACTTTCTATCAATAAGTGGAATACTAAGCAATATCGCTAATGTTGCTGCTCCACTGCTTGCTACATTTATCATCAATTTATCAGGTAGTGATATTGATGGTTATTTAAATATCTTCAAAATTGTTCTAATCATTTATGGTGGTAGTTCTATTTTGGGTTTAATGATTAAAGAAAAAGGCAACCCTTTTAAATTTAGCGTTTTAAAATCCCTTACTTTTCAAAAAGACAAACAATGGCGCTATGTGCTATTATCTTATTTCTTTTATGGCTTTAGAGATTCTCTAATTTTATCATTAACTGGTATTCTAGTTTATAATGCTACCAATGGAAGCGGTAGTTTTTATGGCAAGTTACTAGCATTTTTCTCGCTTTTGACTATCGTTGCTTATGCTGTAGCCTCAAAAATTATTAAAAGAAATAACCGAATTAAATACTATACCTATGGAGCTATCTTTATTTCAAGCACGACAATAGTACTTGTTTTATTGCCAAATTTATTTGGAGCTTTATACTATGGAATTGTTAATGCCATTGCTACTCCATTTTATATGATTCCTTTTAGCATCATCTCAATGAATGCTATCAATGATTATAGTAAAACAGAAAATTTAGCAGGAAGAATTATCGCAAAAGAAACATATTTATCTTTATCTAGATGTTTGGGAATGTTGTTTATTGTCTTATGTGAAAAGATTTTCCCAGGAAATATTTTCTTATATGTTTCAGTTTTAATCCTTTCACTTTCACCAATTATCTTAGTAATTTTCGCCAACTTCTATCATAAGAAAAGAGATGGCGCTAAATCGTTAGCTAATCAATAATTTAGGATATTATTTAGATATCCTTTTTTAATCCTCACTTGAACAAAACAGGTAATATCAATATAATTAAATCAACAATGAGGAAATAATTATGGAAAATTTAAGAGATTATATTTTTGATCTTAAACATCAAAAATATCGTAAAAAGGTTGATGAAATAGCACAAAATTATCAAGATCTTGCCCTATCTGATAAAGAGAGAGTTGTTAGAAGATTTGAATATATGTGTGAAAATGAAGAAGCTGTCATTTTAAATAATCAGCAAATTGTTTTCATGCGCACAATTAGTAATTTACCTGATTGCTTTACTAAAGAAGAATGGAGTGAAAAATTTAAAAATCACTACATTCACGAAAGTGGTTATGTTTCTAATTTATTGCCTGATTATACTTCTATCATTAAAGAAGGTCTTTTAAAAGTTAAAGAAAGAAATGACAATTATCTAAAAAGAGAAATTGATGCTCTTTTAAAACTAACTGATAAATATTTGATTGAAGCTAAAAAGCTTGGTAGAAAAGATATAGTAGAAACATTATCAGTAGTGCCAAGATATCCAGCATTAAATCTAAAACAAGCCATGCAGTTTTTTAGAATCCTTCATTATGGTTATATGCTAGAAGGAGGATATCAGATTGTTGGTGGTAGAATTGACCAATTATTTTATCCTTATCTAAAAAAAGATATGGAAGAAGGTTTGTTAGATGAAGATTCTGCCTTAGAATTAATAAAAGACTTTTTCTTATCATTTAATGTTGATGCTGATTTATATGATGGAGTTCAACAAGGAGATAATGGCCAGAGTGTAGTTCTTGGCGGTGTCGATGAAAAAGGAAATCAGCTTTTTAATCTTTTCAGTAAACTTTCTCTAATTGCTAGCAGACAAAACAATATGATTGATCCAAAAATCAATTTACGTGTTAATAAAGATACACCAATTGAAATATTTGAGTTGGGAAGTGAACTGACTAAAGCTGGTTTAGGATTTCCACAGTATTTAAATGATGATGTTATCGTTGAAAGTTTAATTAAACAAGGCTATAAAAAGCAAGATGCTTATAACTATGCTGTAGCTGCTTGTTGGGAAATAGTCATTCCAAGATATGGTTTTGAAATCGTTAATATTGGCGCTTGCTGCTTCTTTAAAGTTTTAGAAGATTTGCTAAAAGATAAAACTGACTATTATAGTTTTTCGCAGTTACTAGCTGACTATAAAGTCTATTTAGAAAAAGAGTGTGACAGTTTATTAAAACAGTATCAAAACATTTACTTTGTCCCTGCTCCACTTATCGAAAGTGGATTAGAAGTAAAATATCAAAATTTTGGTATTCATGGTACTGGTATTTCTACCATCACAGATAGTCTGTACACAATTAAAAAATTGGTTTTTGATGATAAGAAATTAAGTTTAAAAGAATTGGTTTCAGTAATTAATAAAAACTATGAAAACCATGATGAATTATTCCATTATATAAAATATCAATTGCCAAAGATGGGACAAAATAATGACGAAGTTGATAAAATAGCTGTTGAAGTTTTAGAAATGTTTTATGATGCTTTGAAAGATAAAAGAAATTGTTATGGTGGGCTTATAAGACCAGGAACTGGCACAGCTATGTATTATTTGTGGCACGGTAAACAATTAGGTGCCTCATATGATGGAAGAAAAAAGGCAGAGCCATTAAGTGCTAATTACTCTCCTAGTTTATCCACTAACATTAAAGGTCCTATTTCAATTATTGAATCATTCTGTAAACCCGATTTAATTAAATGCAATAATGGTGGACCATTAACATTAGAATTTTCCAGTTCTATGTTTAAAGATAATGAAAGTGTTAAAAAAATGGCAAACTTCGTTAAACTATTCATACTTAAAAAAGGACATCAGTTACAATGTAATTCGGTAAACCTTAACGATTTAAAAAATGCTCAAATCTATCCTGACAAATATCGCAATCTAATTGTTCGAATTTGGGGCTGGAGTGCTTATTTTGTTGATTTAGATAAGGAATATCAAGATCACGTTATTGCTAGACAGGAACATTCTCTATGAATGGAACAGTTTTTGATATTCAAGAATTAACAGTCCATGATGGGCCAGGGACAAGAATCACAATCTTTCTAAAAGGTTGTCCTTTAAGGTGTCTTTGGTGCCATAACCCTGAAGGGCAAAATATACAACAAGAATTAATGTTTAATAAAAATAAGTGTGTTAACTGTCACAAATGTGAGGTTGATGGTAAAAAAACAAACTATCATTTATGTCCTAACAACGCTTTGATAGTTAAAGGCTATCAGATGTCTGTCGATGATATTTTAAATTTAGCTCTTAAAAATAAAGAAACACTTGAATTATTAGAAGGAGGGATTACCTTTAGTGGTGGAGAACCTCTTTTTCAATCTGCTTTCTTGCTGCAATGCCTAAAAAAACTCAAAGAAAATAATATTCATACCGCTATTGAAACTTCTGGTTTTTGTGATGAAAAAACTTTTAAACAATTACTACTTTACTGCGATTACATCATTATGGACATTAAACTTTTTGATGATGAAAAACATCTTTTTTACACTGGTAAATCCAATAAAATTATTCTTGAAAATGCTAAACAACTAATGAAAAGTGATGTAGAACACGTTTTTAGAACTCCTTTAATCAAAGGTATTACTGATACAAAAGAAAACTTAAAAGCTATTGAAACTTTTATAAATGGACATCATTGGGAGAAAATACCTTCAAACCCACTAGCTGCTGTTAAATATCAACAATTAGGTAGAACTTTTTACTTAGAAAACTAAAAAAAAGGTTTTTCTCTTTATTTTTTCTATAAAAAAAGGTACAATTGAACTTAGGGAAGAATACATAGTGTTATGGATAGGTGGGAATATGGTAGAATACAGTGATTTAGATTTAAACCTAAAGCGTAAGGAAGAGTTAGTTAAGAAAGCTAAAAGACTCTCTGAATCTGACAACGTTTTTAATGCGGTCAAAACAGCTTCAAGTTTAAAAAGACAATGGAAGAGATTTCCGGAGTATGAATCTGGTTACGAAGTAGAATTGAGAGAAGAATTTGATGAGTATCTTGCTCTTATTGAAGCTAAGAAACATGAATTATCTCTAAATGCCGCAGAAACAAAAGCTGCTATCATTGAAAAGTCAAAAGAAGTACTTGAAATGAAAAACTTTAGAAAAGCAACTAAAGTAATGAATGATTTATTTAACCAATGGAAAATAACAGGCTCTGCTGGTAAAGAGACTGACGATGAACTCTGGGCTCAATATAAAGAGGTTAGAGATACATTTTTTGATAACAGAAGAGCGTATTATGCTACTTTAGAAGAAAAACGTGCTGAAGCAAAAGAAGCAAAAGAAGCAATCATTGTTGAACTGCAACAATTAGTTACATCAACTGAATGGAAGAAAACCACTAAAGCCATTAATGAATTACTAGAAAAATGGAAAGTTGCTGGAAGTGCTGGCAGAAAACACGATGAAGAGTTGTGGAAACAATTCTCAGCCGCAAGAAAATCTTTCAATCAAGCCAAAAATGCATATTATGCTGAATTAAAAGCTTCATTTGCTGATAGGGCTGTCAAAAAAGAAGAGTTAATTGCAGAAGCTAAATTGTGTACAGCACAATGTGATTTCTCAGAAGAAATGATTGAAAGAGTTAAAGGTTTAAGAACTAAATGGAAAGAGGTGGGCTTCTGTGGAGCTCAAAGAGATAACGAATTATACAGTGAATTTAATGAAGCTGTTAACAATTTCTTCCAAAACCTTAAAGATCACAGAGAATAATTAACAAAATTAATAATATGATAAAAGAGTGTGAAAATTAAATAGGTCAATAAATTCACGCTTTTTTATTTTCTGTTTAAACAGTATAATATAAGACAAGTGGAGGAAAAGATTATGAAAGCAACAAAAATCTCAATAATTGGAGCTGGCTATGTTGGTTCAGCTACAGCATTTGCGCTTTTAAATCATGGAATTGCAACTGATATTGTGTTAGTTGATGTTAACAATGATCGCGCCAAAGGCGAGGCAATGGATTTAGATCATGGAAAAGTTTTTGTTTCGCCAGTAAACGTAGTGGCTGGCAGTTATGAAGATACCACAGGAAGCGATATTGTCATTATCACAGCTGGACTAGCCCAAAAACAAGGGGAAACTAGGATTGATTTAGTTAATAAAAATATTGAAATATTCAAACAAATGATTCCACAAATTGTTAAATATAATCCTGATGCAATTTTGTTAGTAGTATCAAATCCAGTGGATATCTTAACTTATGTAACATATAAATTATCAGGATTTCCACAACATCGTGTCTTTGGTTCAGGAACGGTATTAGATACTGCTCGTTTCCAATCAGATTTATCAATTAGATTTCAGGTTGATCCACGCGATATTAGAGCTAACATTATTGGTGAACATGGTGATAGTGAAGTAGCTACTTGGTCAGTTACTACCATTGCTGGATTAACGGTTGATCAGTATTGTGATTTAGTCGGAATTGAATTTACTGAAGAAGATAAAAAAAGAATTTCAGAAGGTGTTAAAAATGCAGCTTATGAAATTATAGAACGTAAAGGTTATACCAATTATGCGGTGGCCTTGGCCATTACTCGTATTGTAACGGCTATCTTACGTGATGAGAAATCAATTTTAACAGTTTCAACACTACAACAAGGAACATATGGTTTAGAGGATGTCTATATCTCAGTACCAACACGTGTAGGTCGAAGAGGAGCACTTGATGTAATAGAAGTTCCTTATAGTTCAGATGAACTAAAAGCTTTGCATCGTTCAGCCCAATTGTTAAAAGATATTATTAAAGATTCAACACTACAATAAAAACGGGAAAATCCCGTTTTTATATTAGTTCATACTTTTTAAAACAGTTATATATTCCATTATCATCAACATTTGTAGTTATATAATCTGCTACTTCTTTTAACTTTTCGTTAGCATTACCCATAGCTACTCCAATACCAGCATGTATTACCATTTCATAATCATTTATACCATCACCTATTGCTATTGTTTTTTCAATTGGATGATTGTATTTATTAATGATGTAATCAATACCTGAAGCTTTAGTGTTTTTTCCATAAGATATTTCGCCAGTATAAACTTTCGGATACCAGTTATCACTATTGCTATTTAATTCTTTTCCCAAACTTGCTAAAAATTTGTCTGTTTTTTCTTTTTTTAAGGTGAAAAAAGCAAGTTTGATTATTTCTTCATATTTATTTTCAAAATGACTAAATGGAGCAAAAATACCATCAGTATATAAAAAGTCAGTAAGTTCTTTTTCTATTTCGCTACTATTTTTAGCGCAATACAAATAATTTACTTTTTCCCCTTCAAGCATAAAACCTATATCATTTTCAATAAAATATTCAACTGTTGACTTAATCATTTCTTTAGGCATTGGGCAAAAGTATTCTTGAGCACCATTAATAATTATTTGACCACCACAACCAGCAACTATACCATCAATATTTAACTCTAAAAAGTTTTCAGTAACTGAAGGCAAGCTTCTTCCAGTACAAATAAAAATCTTATGACCATTTTCTTTAGCTATATTAATAGCTTCTATTGCTGAAGAAGGAATATTATTGGTGCTGTTATCAAGCAATGTTCCATCAATATCAATAAAAACATAGTAACTCATAGCTTTTTTTTCCTTTCTTCTCTTTTTAAAAAATCATTATAAGAGTAATAACATCCGCAATATTGTTGACGATAAAGATTGTATTCTTTAGATAACTGGTTTGTTTTAAATATTCCATCATCTTTTTTAAAATCAGAATAGAAGTATTTTACTTTCGGAAATAAAACAGCAATCTTTTCACCAACTTTATTTAAAGTTTCAGAATCCTTTTGTCTAGAAATTGTCATAACTGTCGTAAAATAATCAAAGTTATTTTCACTAGCATACTGCATTGCTTGTTTCATTCTTAAAAAGTAACAAAGCAAACATCTTTTACCTTTTTCTGGTTCATCAGCTAAAGGTTCAAGCTTTTTAAGGTAATTTTCTCCGTCAAATTCAGTTTTTATAATCTTGATAGTTGTTCCTTTTTCTTTGTTGTATTCATCAATCAATCTAACTAATTCATAATAACGGCGGTCATATTCCTGTTTTGGATAAATATTATCGTTATTGTAGTAAAGGGTTAAATCAAAATACTCACTTAAATATAAAGAAACATAACTAGCACATACCCCACAACAAACATGCATTAGTAAAGAAGGTTTATTTTCTAAACCTTTTATTTCTTCTAAGGTTTGCTGCTGCAAATAATAATACTTTTTCTTTCCTATCTCTTTCATAATTAATATATAAACATACTATCACCAAATGAGAAGAAGCGATACTTTTCTTCTATGGCATGTTTGTAAGCTTCAAAAATTAAATCTTTTCCCCCAAAGGCACTAATCATCATAATCAGTGTTGATTTTGGCAAATGAAAATTAGTAACAATTGCATCTATCGCCTTAAAATTATAACCTGGATAAATAAAGATATTTGTATTTCCAGAACATTCTTTAAAACAGCCATACTCATTATAAATAGTTTCAAGTGTTCTAACTGATGTGGTTCCTATAGCGATAATTCTTTGTCCATTTTCTTTGGCCTTGTTTAATAAATCAGCTGTTTCTTTAGACATTTGATAATATTCACTATGCATTACATGTTTACTAACATCATCGACGTTAACTGGTCTAAAGGTGCCCAGTCCAATGTGTAAAGTCACATCTACAAAACGACAGCCTTTTTTCTTAATTTGTTCAATTAACTCTTCAGTAAAGTGTAAACCAGCAGTTGGAGCAGCTGCACTTCCCTTTACCTCACTATAAACTGTTTGATATCTTTCTGTATCTACTAATTTTTCCTTGATGTATGGAGGTAAAGGGATATTACCTAATTGATCTAATACTTCCATAAAAATACCTTCATAAATCATTTCAAAATGACGTATACCCATTTCTTTTATTTTCACACAACGAGCTTTAAGTTTATCATCACCAAAACTAATAATCGTATTTAATTTTACAATTTTAGAATTACCTACTAAAGTTTCCCAAATGTTGTTTCCTTCATCTTTTAAAAGTAAAACTTCACAATGTCCATCAGTTTGGGTGTTGTTTTCTTTAGCTTTTTTAACACCAAATAATCGCGCTGGAATAACTCTAGTGTTATTTCTGACAATAATGTCATCTTCTTTTAAAAAATTTATTAACTCACTAAAATGATAATCACTATAAGAGTTTTCAGTTTTATTTACCACTAATAATCTTGAGTCACTTCTATTTTCCAGTGGAGTCTGAGCTATTAAAGATTCTGGTAAATTAAAGTCAAAATCACTTGTTTTCATTTTAAAAACCTCTAGCATCTTTAACATTTAAATCATGTTTTTTGAAAAACTCTTCTTTAAAATCTAAAAACCTATCTTCATTTATCGCTTTTCTAGCATCTTCCATTAATTTGATTAAAAAACGTAAATTGTGTATCGACATTAATCTAGTACCAAAACCTTCCTTAGAGCGATGTAGATGCCTTAAGTACGCTTTGGTATAGTTTTTACAACAATAGCAATCACATTCTGGATCTAACGGACTAAAATCTTCAGCATATTGAGCTTTTTTAATGTCTATTCTCCCTTGCGAAGTCATAAGGGCACCATGTCTGGCTATTCTAGTAGGTAAAACACAATCAAACATATCCACTCCACGTAATATTGCTTCCAATAAAAAGTCAGTTGAACCTACTCCCATCAAATACTTTACTTTATCTTTAGGTAAATCAATTATTGAATAATCAATCATTTTATAAAAAACTTCATTACTTTCGCCAACTGAAGTTCCACCAATGGCATATCCTTCAAAGTCCATTTTGACCAACTCTTGAGCTGAGTGTCTTCTAATATCTTCAAATTCACCACCCTGGACAATACCAAACAAGGCTTGCTGACCTACTCTTTGATGAGCATCCTGACAACGTTTAGCCCATCTTAAAGTTCTAGCTACTGATTTTTCCATATAATCTCTAGTTACTGGATATGGTGGACATTCATCAAAAGCCATAATAATGTCCGCGCCAAGTTTATTTTGGATTTCAATTGATTTTTCTGGTGAAATAAAAAGAGGTGAACCATCTAAATGGGATCTAAAATGCACTCCTTCTTCGGTAATCTTTCTGCTATCAGCTAACGAGAAAACCTGAAAGCCACCTGAATCAGTTAAAATCGGATTTTTATAATTCATAAATTTATGCAAACCACCTGCTTTACTTACTATATCTTCACCAGGTCTTAACATACAATGATAAGTATTGGCTAAAATGATTCCAGCATTCATTTCATATAATTCTTCTGGAGAAATAAATTTAACACTAGCTGCAGTACCAACGGGCATAAACATTGGTGTTACTACATCTCCATGAGGAGTGTGTAAAATACCAGTTCTTGCTCCTGATTGTTTACATACATGTGTTATTTCAAAACTAATTGCTTGTTTTTTCTTTTTCATATTTTTCTCCTTACTTTTTATTTGTAAGCTCTTTGCTTAACATTGGCGGTTGATATAACTTAACATTTTCAAAAGAGTTATAAAATTTATCAGCTTCAGTATTTTTAGACCTAATTAAATAATATTCATAAATATTATTTTTTTGGCAATCTTTTTCTAATTGCATCTTCATCAACGCTGTCAGTTAGCATCATTTCTGGTTCTTGAGACATCGCTAGTTTTAGATAGGTTATATAAACTTCTACATTATTAAGGTCTAATTTCTTGTATTCCATATCTTTTTTTACTCCTTTGCTTAATAATATTATCATAATTTGGTAAATTAGGTTAGGATTATTAAGTATTATGCACCATTATTTTAGTGCAGGGATTTTTAGGAGGTAGAAAGTATGACAAACCCTAACTCTAGCATTTTGCTAATTATTAAGAAATTAGAAAGGTATCAAAAACAAGGATACATGGATGGTTTTGAAATCGGTGAAATCATTGAAGAAATCCGTAAAGCCTATACTGAAGAAAATCAGTATCGTTTAAACAAGATGATGGAAGATGTTACCCAATATTTAACAGGACTATCTGAAGGAACTTTGATTTTTGAAGAATATGTCAAAACAAATATTGAAAAAGTTGCTGAAGTTATTGAAAGAAGTCCTAGGACAGTTTATAGAAAACTGCAAAACAATGGGTTCTCACTAATTGAACGTCAATTAATTAATAAAGAAATTCAGAATGCTAACAATAACGACATTAATAAATATTTGTCAAAATTATCAATTGACTAAAAAACAACGACTTCTTCAAATACTAGATTTTTTGAAAAAGGAAGGTTTTTATTATATTGATGGAAAATTATATTTATCTGAAAACAACAGTCTTTATCAAAAGTTAAATTATACATCATCAATAATTAAAATAACTTCTGATAAAAAGGTTGTTGATAAAACTTGTCAATTTGTTTTAGAACTTATTGAACACGAAAACACTATTAAGAAAATTATTAGTAGTATTAATTCAATTATCTTAGAGGAAGATAGAAAGATTTTTATTGATCGTTATATCTTTAATTTATCAATTCAAGAAATAATGAGAAAATATTTTGTCTCTCAAAAATCTTACTATCAGTCTATTAAAAACAGCACCTCACATCTTTATAAGATGTTTTTAATTAGGTAAATAATCCAACAAATCCTTTTTGCTGGTAGATATTTTGTCAAGATACCATTATAATAAAGGCATGAAAAAAATAAACTATATGTTTTTACAGCTATTACTATCGTCGCTATTAATAGCTTTAGGATTATTAATCCACTTTTGTGGAGAAAATACCGTTGAAGGTGTTTCACTGATATTATTGACCATTCCAGGAATTGTATTATTCCTAAGTTTTTTTGTGGAGTTTTTTAAATTTAAAAAGGATATTTACTGTATTCCTGTCTATTTAATTTTGATTATTGGTTTAGATTTATTAGTGTACTATATGTTCAGTGTATCTTTAAAATCAAACAAAGCATGGATTTTATTTGTTGTTGTGGGTGTAATTACCATTCTAATCTGCTTTTTGTTTCACATCGTTTATCAAACGTTGCCTCCAATTTCGGAAAACAAAAAATAAAACCCAGTTTAATTTCCTGGGTTTTCTTTCTAATGGCGCCTGATACAGGACTTGAACCTGTGACAAATCGGTTAACAGCCGATTGCTCTACCGACTGAGCTAATCAGGCAGCATAATTATGCTATCATAGTAAGATTACAAAAGCAAGATATAAATTTAAAAAAAGAGTAAATAAACTGCAGTCTTGTCCTTTATAATTTGAGCATATTTATTTGCTATAATTAGATAGTATTACAAAAACAAAGTACAGTTTTTACTTTAGTATGTTACACTAAAATTGTGGTTTATTTATAAGATAATTATTTATAATTATATTGATATTTAGACATAGTTTTAAACTAGGAGGACTATTATGAGCAAAGTTTTATTAACTGGAGGAATGGGGTTTATTGGGTCCCACACTGCCATATCACTTATTGAAAATGGTTATGATGTTGTAATCATCGATAATCTCGTAAATTCAGAAGAAGATGTTGTAAAAAGATTAGAAAAATTTAAAAATGTTTCCATTCCTTTCTACTATGGAGATTGTCGTAATGGAGAGTTGTTAGATAAAATCTTCAAAGAGCATAATATTGAAATTGTTATTCACTTTGCTGGATTAAAAGCAGTAGGAGAATCTGTAAATCTACCACTAGAATATTATGAAAACAACTTAAATGCGACTATAACTTTATTAAAATCTATGTTAAATAATAAAGTACATAAGTTAGTGTTCTCTAGTAGTGCTACTGTATATGATGAAGAAAATCCGCCAGAAAGATTAGAAGGATATAAATTAGGATGTACCAATCCATATGGTTGGACTAAATTGATGTGTGAGCAAATCATTAGAGATACCTGTCATGCTAATAGTCAACTAGATGCTATTTCTCTGAGATATTTCAATCCAGTTGGAGCTCATCCTTCTGGAATCATAGGTGAAAATCCTAAAGGGGTCCCTAACAATCTAATGCCTTATATTCAACAGGTAGCAACTGGTGTTAGAGACTATTTAAGAGTCTACGGCAACGATTATGACACTATTGATGGTACAGGTGTTAGAGACTATATTCACGTCTGTGACTTGGCTGATGCCCATGTAGCAGCAAGTAAATACTTGCAAAATCATAAAGGTTGTTTAGAAATCAACATTGGAACAGGAAAAGGTGCATCAGTACTGGAAATGGTTGAAGCCTTTGAAAAAGCCAATAATCTTAAAATACCTTACAAGATTGAAGCAAGAAGACTAGGAGATTTAGCTATCTACTATGCTAATGCCAACAAAGCCTACAAACTGTTAGGTTGGAAAGCAAACAGGACTTTAGAAGATATGTGTAAAGATGCTTATAATTGGCAATGTAATTTACAAAAAAAGAAAAACTAGTGTATAATTAATCTAAACATGAAGACAAATAAAAATGTTCTTAAATATAGGAGGATGACTAAATGTTAAAAAAACTTGTTGGAACTGCAATTGTAGGTGCTGTTGTTACAGCAATCGGAGTTAAAGTTATTAAAGACATCTTACATGCTAATGAAGAAGAAAAAAACATTATTGATTTAGAAAAAGACACAGGTTCAAAATGTGAAGAACCATGTGAAGAAAAAGTTGAAGAATAATTAATAACGTCATACTCAAAAACACAGGTTAATCCTGTGTTTTTTTATTAACAATTGATTTAGAAACAGTATTTCAACCCTTCTTATCTTTATAAATATTACTTGGACAATTGCTACAATCAACAATACATCCTATACATTTATTTTTTTTACTATTTTTTATTGCTAGAACAAATATAACTGCTACCAACATAATAATAATATAATCTATAAAACTCATATTAATACCCCCGCCACACTATAAACTAAAAATGATATAAGCCAAGCAACTATTATTTGAAACACAATAATTCCTATAGTTTTAATTGTTGAGTTTACTTCACGTTTAATTGAAGCAATCGCTGCAAAACAAGGAGTATACAAAAGAGTAAAAGTTAAAAACGATAAAGCACTAGCCGTAGTTAATATTGTTGTAATACCTGTAGGTATTAATACTTCTAAAGTAGAAACTACTGTTTCTTTAGCAATCAAACCCGTAACCAATGCTGTAACAAAACGATAATCACCAAATCCAAGTGGCCTAAATGCTGGCTCTAAAACTTTTCCAAGCGAACCTAAAATTGATAGACTAGCATCTTCAACGACATTGAATCTCAAATCAAATGATTGTAAAATCCAAACTAAAATTGTCGAAGCTACAATTATTGTAAAGGCTCTTTGAATGAAATCCTTGGCTTTTTCTTCCATCAATAAAGCCACTGATTTTAAACTAGGTAAACGGTAATTTGGCATTTCCATGACAAATGGTATTGGATTACCTTTAAAAGCCACCTTATTAAAGATAATAGAAGTAATAATCGCTGTTATAATTCCACCAAAATATAATCCCGTCATTATCAAAGCTTTATGCTCAACAAAGAAATAGTTAGTAAAGAAAGCATAAATTGGAATTTTAGCTGTACAACTCATAAATGGCACTAATAAAATGGTTAACTTTCTATCTCTTTCAGAGGGAAGGGTTCTTGTTGCCATAACAGCTGGAACCGTACAACCAAATCCTATTAAAAATGGAACAATACTTTTTCCAGATAAACCTATTTTTCTTAACAATTTATCCATTACAAAGGCAATTCTGGCCATGTACCCTGTATCTTCTAAAATTGATAAAAAGAAAAATAATAGTAAGATCATTGGTAAAAACGACAGAACTGAACCAACACCAGCTAAAATACCATCAACAATTAAACCTTGCACTACCTCGTTAATACCATAACTTGCCAGTAAAGAGCCAATTACACCAATAATTTTATCAATAAAAGACGAAAAACCATCAGATAAAAGTTTCCCTATTGGTCCAAAAGTCAACCAGAATATGGTGGTGATAATAACTGCAAAAATTGGAATAGCAAAATATTTATGAGTTAAAATTTTGTCAATATTGATACTTCTTTCTCTTTCCTTACTTTTTTCTGGTTTTAAAACTGTTTGACTACAAACACTTTCAATAAACTTGTATCTCATATCAGCAATAGCCGCTTCACAATCCAAACCTCTTTCAGTTTCCATCTCCACAATATTGTGTCTAATTGTTTCTATTTCATTATCATTAAGTTGTAACAAATTTATTATATGTTGGTCATTTAAAATCACTTGTATCGTTGCAAACCTACTTGCAATACCAACTTTATCAGCATGATCCTCAATAATATGACTAACTGCATGAATACATCTGTGTACTGGCCCAGGTTTACAAAAGTCATATACCTTTGGAATGCTTTTGTTTTTGGCGGTGTTTTCTACCACTTGTATTAATTCTGAAATTCCTTCCTCTTTAATCGCACTGATTGGAACAACAGCAACACCTAAAAGTTCAGATAATAATTCTATATTAACGGAAGCGTTGTTAGCTCTAATTTCATCCATCATATTAATAGCTATAACAGTTGGAATTCTTAATTCCAGTAATTGTAACGTTAAATACAAATTCCTTTCAATATTCATTGCATCAACGATATTAATAATAGCATCTGGTTTATTATTTAAAATGAAATCTCTAGTTAAAATTTCTTCATTAGAATAAGGCCTAATTGAATAGATGCCTGGTAAATCTACCACTTGATAATCGGTGCCTTTTATAATTCCATATTTTTGTTCAACTGTTACTCCTGGAAAATTACCAACATGTTGACTAGACCCTGTTAAAGCATTGAATAAAGTTGTCTTTCCACTATTCTGGTTTCCTACTAAAGCATAAATCATCTTTATTTACCTCTTGCACTTCAATTAACTGTGCTTCTTCTAATCTGATTGTTAAAACATAACTTCTTAAAGATATTTCAATTGGATCCTTTAATGGAGCAGTTTTAACTACTTCAACTATTGTTTCTGGTATTAAACCCATTTCAAGCAATCTGCTTCTTAATATGCCATTGCCATTTACTTTTGTGATAATTGCTGGTTTTCCGATTTCTAATTGGTCTAACGTCATGAAAAATTCCTCTTTCTAATACTATAAATTATAGTTAGCCAATTCTAACTTTGCAACTCTATTTATTAATTCTATTTTTATGTTATAATGTTTTCTGTGAAAAGAATATTAATTTATGGTGATTCCAATACTTGGGGATATAACAGTGAAGGCGGTCGTTATGATAATAGATGGCCTAGGTTACTTACTGGCTATGAAATCGTAGAAGAAGGCATAAATGGTAGAACAACCGTTTTTGATGACTATAAGCCTTATAGAAATGGTCTAAGTGGTTTAGGTTATGCTTTAATTTCAGCTAAACCAATAGACTTGTTGATCATTCAACTAGGAATCAACGATTTAAAATTTACTGATGCTGAAGGTAGTGGGCAAGGATTAAGAGAAATACTTGATTCTTTAATTGATGTTGATATAAAATATCCAGGAGCTAATTCAGCAATTTTTAATGATATTAAAAGGATACTAATTGTTTCAGCTATTGAATCTGATAACGAAGAATCTAAAAAACTAGCTTCTATCTACGAAAAAATAGCTATTGAATACAATTGCTTCTTTTTGAATCCTAATAAATTTGTTAAATCTAATGATATTGACCATCTTCATTTAGATGAAGTTAATCATCGAAAACTTGCTATCGCTATGCAAGTAGCTATAGATAATATACTAGGAGATTAAATTATGTGCGAAATGTTTGCTTATAGTGGAGAAAAAACAAAACTTAATTCATATTTAAATGAATTTTTTTCTCATAGCGAAGAGAATCCTCATGGTTGGGGTTTAGCAATTGGTTATAATGTGGAAAAAGAACCTATAAAAGCTAATGATTCTGCTTATCTAAAATATCGTTTGCAAGAAAATATTGAAGTAAGCGAACTAATTGCTCACATTCGCGAAGCTACAGTTGGTTCAACTAATTACTCAAATACTCATCCATTCATCAAAGTAGATAAATTTAACAATAAATATGTCTTAACCCATAATGGCACAATTAACGAATATAACGCTTTGGATAAGTATAAAAATATTCAAATAGGTTCAACCGATTCTGAAAGAATTAGTGAAATGTTAATTGATAAAATTAATGAATTTGAGTATAACCCTTCTTTTGAAGAAAAATTTTCTCTCATTGAAAATTTAATTTATAAAATAACTAAAAACAATCGAAATAAGGTAAACCTCTTTATCTATGATGGACAACACTTATATGTTCACTGTAACTTTAAAACTACTCTACATATTTTAGAAAAAGATAAAGGAGTATTTATCGCAACTAAGCCCATCTCAGATGAAAATTGGAAACAATTTCCACTTAATACCTTACTAGCATACAAAAATGGTAAATGTATAAAAAAAGGAACCAATCATAATGGAATATGGATTCCTACAACTGAAGAAATTGCTTGGTCAAAATACTAAAGGCTGAATTATCAGTCTTTTTTTCTTTAGTTAAAAATATTCTTTCTATATATATCATAAAAAAACATCTATTATTTCTATTAAAAATAGATGTTTTTTTTACTTTAATTAAGATTTAGCAAATATCAATTTAAAAGCAAATAGAATTTAATTTTATATTTTTTATCGTTAACTGAAAGCGTGTATTTATTGTTTGTTTTCTTCTTCATCTAACTTAGCAATCATTTTGTTGTAACGTTTTATTTCGTAACACTCTCCAATTAGATAATCAAATATAAATGAAACTGTAAATCCTGCAGCAAAGACAGCTAAAGCTGATAATACCAGAACTAATGTTCCATTTGAGTTAGGTAGAATTTCTTTTATCGCTTCATGTTCAAGAAAATCATATCCTGCAGATAAAAGCAAGATAACATCCATTACCGCAAATCCTAATCCAAAAAGCATACTATTGATTAAATAATTTTTTAAGCGTCTTTGTTTTTCAGGCTTAGAATCACCTGTAGGTAATGGTCTATTTAAATAGTCTACAGGTTGTTCAACATCACCCATTAAACGGCGCGAAACAACAACAACTGCAGCTGATACAAGCACCCCTATTATTTCCAAAATTGGGTCAGCCTCTATAGCAAACTTATAAACAATAATAGCAATTAAGTAAACTAGCAAGAAAACATAACCATTAGCACATGCTTTTTGTACTATTTGTTTTTGTCTTTCATCTAAAATGTTAAAATTTTTGTTTTTCTTATTCATTTTCTTCATCCTCCCAGAATAAATCATTTAATGTTTTTTTCGTTACTCTACAAATATCAATACAGAGATTTAATGTTGGATTATAACTTCCATTTTCAATTGCACCAATGGTTTGGCGAGTTACCCCTACTGCATTAGCTAAATCTTCTTGAGACATGTCTAATTCGACACGTGCGATTTTCAATCGTAAATTTTTCATAACACACCTCCTGGCAATATCAATGTATCATTTATATAACTATTTGTCAACTATATTTTACATTTAATTTACTATATTTTACATTTTGTTTATTTTAAATGACTTTTTTAGGTATAAAACGGTTTTTTAAAAGAAAAATAATGTATTTTTTTACTCATTAATAAAAAAACTGTACAACATTATTAAAATTATACAGTTTTTATCATTCTTTATTTAAAAAGAAAGCCTGTCGTTTCTACGACAGGCAACTGATTATACTATAATTCAGTTTTCCATAGGCCATGTAAATTACAATATGCATATACAGCAACTGCATTATCATCGCCTAAACAGAATGACGCTTTTGGTGCATCTTCTGGTGTTAATGGCTTAATTTGTCCGCCTTTTTCTGTTTCAAGATAGATCCATTCAATATAGTGTTCTGGAACCATCGGATGATCTACACTTCCAACATTAACATTTACAACACCGTTTTCTACCTTAACAAATGGTAAATGTTTTTCGCCACTTGCCTCAACAGTATTGTGTACTAATTCTTCCATTTTCTCACCACAACATACTACAGGAACACCTGCATCATGGATTTTTTGAATTTGGTTACCACAACGACGACAAATATAAAATTTTGCTTTCATTTTATCTTTCTCCTTAGTAATTTTCAGCACGCACTTCAAAGAATGCTTGTTTATGTGCACATACTGGACATACTTCTGATGCCTCAACACCCATTTCTAAATGGCCACAATTACGGCATTCCCAAACAGTTACACCTTTCTTTTTAAATACTTCTTGAACTTCTACATTATGTAATAATTTACGATAACGTTCTTCATGATTCTTTTCTACAGCTGCAACTCCGCGGAATTGTTCTGCAAGTTCATGATAACCTTCTTCATCAGCTTCACGAGCCATACGAGCATACATATCAGTCCACTCATAGTTTTCACCTTCAGCAGCATCTAATAAATTTTGAGCTGTATCACCCAATGCTCCTAAAGCTTTGAACCATAGTTTAGCATGTTCTTTTTCATTTTCAGCCGTTTGTAAGAAGATAGCTGCAATTTGCTCAAATCCTGCTTTCTTAGCAACTGAAGCATAGTAAGTATATTTGTTACGTGCTTGAGACTCACCAGCAAAAGCTTCCCATAGGTTCTTTTCAGTTTTTGAACCCGCAAATGGTTTCTTTTCAACTGCTTCTTCTAATTTTACGAATTTGTCTGGTCCAACTTTACAAACTGGACATACAAAATCAGGTGTCATTGGGCCTTCATGAATGTAGCCACAGACAGTACATTTCCATTTTTCCATTTTCTTCTCCTCCATTTTTTCATTAAAATTAATAGTTTTTAATAGTGTATCAACGGCATCAAATGGTACGCCGGGATAACTTTTGATATTTTCCAGAAATTTTCTGGCATTTTCGCTTTGTGGTAACATAAAACCTGCTTCTCGATTAAGGTCTTCTGCCATCAAGCGACTAGATTTTTCGATGGCAACACTTAGCATATCTGATAATTGTGTAGCCAGCATTTCTACTTTGGCTTTGCTTTGAACTAAACCTCGCATTGCCTCAATAACAATCTTTTCTTTAGGTTGTTGTGGTGGCATTACCTTTGGCACCATCGAGATTGCTGCTGAAGGACAAGCTTTCGCACATTCACCACATCCTATACACTTACTAACATCAATAATGCTATTTTCTGTATCGGTTGCACCAGTAGGACAGACATATAAACAAATGCAATCCTTAGTACAAAGCCTAAGATTTCTTACCGCATATTTTTCAGTCATCTTCAGTTCCTCCTTTCAATTTTTTCAAATTTCCAGTTAGGGACCTTACAAACAGGACACAACCAAGGAGCATCATCTCCTACATAAATAAATCCACAAACCGTACAAACATATACATTTGTGTTTTCTAACATCTTTTCTCCTTCTTTTTCATAACGAGTTAATAATGATTGGAGCATGCGAGTGACTTTCTCACTCCACGTTAAAGCACGTAAAGCTCCTCTGTCAGAATTTTCAGATGCAACTTTATTAGCATATGGATAATAAACTTCAAGATCCTCATTAACAAGTTCTAAAAACTTGCTTACATTACCTTCTTTAATAGGTTCAACTTTACTTTTGAAAAAAATTGCTAATTTAGAAAACAACTTTGATTGTTCGTATAAATATTGTTTTTCACACCCTTTTGCTAAATTTGAACAAATAACGCTCATCTCAATAGCAGATAGTTCCTTATCAACATGGGGCTTTCCAACATCTTTGCTTGATATTTCGCTTTGCTTTTCACTAAAAGCTTCTTTTCCTGCTCCACACCACGGACACTTCCAATCCAAAGGAAGATCTTCCCATTTAGTGTTTGCAGGGATATTTGCTTCTGGAATACCTTTTGCTTCATCATACACATATGAGCAAATTGAACATATCATTTGTTTCATAGGTTCTTAAAGCCTCCTCTATTATTATCATACCATATTTACTTGTTTTTTCTGTGATGTAATCACAAAAGAAAATGTAATTGCATTATTATTTTTATTATAATCTTTTCCCTTTCTTGAGATTTTTTACCTTTTATAATTGTGCTGTTTAGACTATACTTTACAGAAAATTATAAACAAGATATTCAATAAGTCTCTTTACTTTCATTAATGTAGAATTTTCTCTTATAAATTATTTAAGACAAATGATTGTCGCTCAAATTGACACAAATGCTGCACAAAAGATATAATTAGTTATAAATTATGGAGGAATATACCATGACTTTTGAAACAACTTTTCCAGTATGGAATAAATTAAATTCAAGTCAACAAAGCAAACTTCTCAACACTTTAATCACACGAAAGGTTGAAAAAGGCACAATCATTCATAATGGTATGATGCATTGCACAGGACTTATTCTTGTTAAATCAGGTCAGCTTCGCGCTTATATGATTTCACCAGAAGGACGTGAAATTACTCTTTATCGTTTGTTTGATTATGATATGTGTTTGTTTTCTGGTTATTGTATTATGCGCTCAATTGAATTTGAAGTAATAGTTGAAGCAGAAAAAGACACCGAACTTTGGGTAATTCCTTCTGAAATTTATAAAAGTATCATGGATGAATCAGCAGATGTCGCAAATTTCACTAATGAAATAATGGGCACTCGTTTTACTAATGTTATGTGGCTTATTGAACAAATCATGTGGAAAAGTTTAGACAAACGTCTGGCAGCATTTTTAATAGAAGAAACAAAGATTGAAGAAAGCAATAAGCTCAACACTACTCACGAAAATATTGCCAACCATCTTGGCTCACATCGTGAAGTCATTACAAGAATGCTTCGTCATTTCCAAAATGAAGGAATTGTTAAACTCTCACGAGGTCTTATAGAAATTGTTGATGAAGATAAACTATATTCCCTTGTTGATGAATAACAAACAATCCTACTTTTAAATAATTCCAATCAAACTAAAGCGATATAATTATCTACAAATATCGCTTTTTTTGATTTCGTATATTTTGTGTCACTTGATTAGCTCTCTTTATCAAGTGACATCATACACTTTTATTATCAGATTTGTTAAATAGTCTTTTTATAAGATTAACAAGTTTGAAAACACCAGCCATAATTATGCAATTGCACACAGGTCCTTTTTGAACAACATCTTCTTTATTATCTTTTTTCATTTCAGTCATAATTACCTCCTTATGATTATTCATATTTGCATATTCATAATAAAATATTTCAAAAATTCTTTCTGTGATAAAATCACTTTTAACCATTTAAAAACACACTCTTTTTTTTGAGTGTGTTTGTTATTTTTTATTAA
>JAAZJL010000063.1 GCA_012800355.1 Erysipelotrichia bacterium
AGAAAGTTAAAACAAAAGGCTTTGATGTGATATATTCCAAAGAAACTGATACAATACTTGTTTCGGTAGAGGATATTTATGATCTTTTAAGTTATCCAACATCATTATTTATTTTAGATGGTCAAAGTCATAGACTACTTTGGAATTTATCTGGTAAATATAGTGTTCACAATCTAGATTTTGATGTTAAAAATGATGACATCATTGGTATGAAAGCACAGTTTATTAATAACGGCAAAGAGATATTAATTATTTATCATTGTAATTATAAGGGAGATAGACCTTATAAAGGGGCAGTTGAGATAAGAGATAGCAGAACAGGAGAATGTAAAACTGAATATTTTTTAGAAATTACAAGTGGATTAAACCTTGAAGAAGATAACTGCTATTTTGTTGATGAAGAAAATGGTCTATTATATGTTAAATCAAGAATCTACTCAAAAAAAGAAGCTGAAATTTATGATTTATATAGTGGTGAGTTAAAAGAAAAAATTCCAACTGAAGAATATCTAGAAATCTATAATAATAGACTTTTAAAAGAGAATTTTTACTTTTTTGGCAAACATCGAATTAAAGCTAAAGATAATATTATTTATGATATTGATAGTGGTGAAACAATTATGAAGTTTCAAAAAAATGTTATTATCGTTTCTTCTTCAGGAAATGGAGAAGCATTGGAAGTTGTTTATGAAGAAACTAATTCGGTATTAAGGGACACTTATTATGTTATTCATTATACTGATATTAATACCTTAATAAAATCAGCAAAAGAAATGCTAAGTGGTAGAGAATTAACCACAGAAGAAAGAAAGGCTTATTTCCTGGAATAAATACTACAAATCAGATTGAAAATATAGCCCCTAACTAAAGGAGGTATCAAAATGGCATTTACAGCACTGCAAAAGATGAAAGAAAGAAATGAAAAGCTTTTTAATGTTAATGTTGGTCCAAAACAGCCAAAAGAGCATTATTTTAAAAACAGTTATGATTTAAAATCATTAGCTTTACGTTTTCTACAACAGAGGTGTGAAAACCTTTGTTTTGATGCTGAAAAAGAAAACTTAGAAATGACAAGTAATAAATATTATGGAACAAGTTTAATGCCTAATCAGATTCCTTATAATATGCAAATGGATATCAATCGTTTGTGTTTATTACGTGAACTAGAAAAGTTTATTGATTCTGGTATTTCAGAAGATGCCTATACTGTTTATTATTGTTATTTAGAAATGTTTTTTGGTCATTATGGCAAATCAAAAAAGATGGTGGAACTTCTTTCAGAATATGAATATAATGGTAGCTCTCTTTTGATGAAACATCGAGATCACTATTCTGATTCAATATATGTTTTTGCTTTAGGGCTTGCTATATACGAATCAAATGAAATCTATCGAAAAGCTTTTAAAGAATATTATGGTTTTGATGTAGACGAAACAAATATAAAAGATGAGCAAAAAGCAGCTAATTGTTTCTTGCAATATTGGGGTCTGACCGCTCTTTTTCATGATATTGGTTATCCTTTTGAATTGCCTTTTGAGCAGGTCTTATCTTATTTTGAAGTAACAGGTAATCAGCGCGGAAAGGGAAGTCTCTATTTTGCTTATCGTGATGTTGATACAATTACAAAACTTAATGATGAAGCTAAAGAAAAGTTTAGTGAGTTTTATGGTAAATCTTTTGATAGTGTTGAACAGTTAATGGCTTATGATATTACTAAAAAACTTTCTGAAACATATGACTTTGATGAAGATTATATCTATCAAAAAATATTTAATAAACCATTAAATCCAAATGAGTTTGGTTATTTTATGGATCATGCTTATTTTAGCTGTGTAAGACTTTATCGTGAAATTGAAAATTCTATTGGAATTAGTAAAATTAACAATAAACATATTGATGCCTTGACAGCGATATTGTTACACAATAGTTTATATAAGTTTTCTATTGTTTTTTATAAAGATGAACAAAAGAAAAAAGATCCTTTAACTATGGAAACTCACCCATTAGCTTATTTATTAATGCTTACTGATGAATTACAGTGTTGGGATCGTACTGCTTATGGACGTAATTCTCGCAGTGAGCTTCATCCAATGTCGGCTGAATTTGATTTTAGAAATAATGCGATAAAGGCAATTTATTATTATGACAAACAAGAACAGGAAAAAATTGATGATTTTGAACTGATATATCACAACTGGGAAGAAAACGGAGAACAGGGAGAAGCTCCAAGATTAAAAGCTTACAGCGATATGGCTGAAAAAGAACAGCGATTTACTTTTGATATTAAAAAGATTGTCGATATGAGTAAAATACCTTTAATCGTTATACCAAAAACCAAGGAAGTAGATCGAACAAGTAAGAAAACCTATTTATCCAATAGTAATTTCTTGCACTTATACGATTTTGCGGTGGCTTTAAATGCTAGATATTTCTATCAAGGAAAAGAAAAGTTTATTGAAGATGAAGTAATGGAAAAGGAATTTGAAGAGTTATCTTTAGAATATCAACTTTCAAATATCAACCAAGCAAAAAGTTTTGCTAGATATCTAGATGCTTTGGGCTGCTTCTATACTGATAGACCAGTAAATTATGAAATGATTACTGCTTTTTCCTCAGAGCAGATTGCTAAATTTGCCCCAATGGAACATGAGCGTTGGATTAAAGAACATATTTCTATGAGTTGGATAAGAGGTAATTTATATGAAACCGTCAAGCTACCAGAAGAGTTACTTGTTAGATTTGATAATGAAAAAATGGCTCGTAAAGCTTTACGTGAACAATTAAGAATGCACAAACTTGTTATGGAAGGCAGTCCAAGTAAAGAAGAAATAGCCAAGAATTATCAGATGCTTCCAGAAGAAGAAAAAGGGAAAGATATTGAACCTTTTAACAGCATGCTTAAACTTATAAAGAAGTTTGATGGACTTCGTATTTATAAACTAGATTAAACAGAAAGGCAAAAGAATGAATCAAAAAGAAATCTTTTTGCAGGAAATGAATAACTTCAATCATCCTACAGCAAGTATTGTGGAAACTGAGATTGAACCTGCCCTTAAAGAGATTAATAGAATTTATGGTGTGGCAGATAGTCTTAGTATCAAAAATGGAAATAAACATCGCAACATCCTTTTGTTGTTGTCAATATGTGGAACTATATTAACCTTTATGTTTCTTCTTTATGATGAGTTGGAGTTTTATGGTCTAATTATTGCTTGTGGTGTGATGGTTTTATGTTTGTTACTACTGAATTCTTTGACAGACAAACTAGATTGTCATCGCAAGTATTTACAATATCGCATCTTAGCTGAAGCACTGCGCTTACAATATTTTCTTTCATTGGCTTTTGTTGACACAAGGGTGGTAGACATCTTACCTTGGAGTTTGCGTAAAGGAATTAATTGGATTGAAGAAATATTAAATTCATTACCACAAACAAAAACTGAAAATAAGCATTCAATTCTTCAATGCTGGATAGTTGACCAGAGAAAATATCATGAAAGAGCACTTGCTAAAACGGAAGTAAAGAATTCTAAAGATAAGATAATTTCAAAAATGACAACGATTATAACTATAGCTATTTATTTTGTCGCCTTACTTTTTGAGTTGTTTGTATATAATTATGAGATAGCCAATATAAGTGTTATTAGAATAATATTAAAAATTGTGCTTGGAACAATGTCAGCGATTACTTTGTTTATTGGCAGTTATTATGGAAAGATGTCTTTGTCTAGTGCTATAGATGACCATAAAAGAATGATTGAACTATACAAAAAAGCACAGCATGAAGTAATTATTAATGGTGAAAGTGAAGAATTAATATTATCTTTAGCCAGAGAGTTTTTAAATGAAAACAGTGCTTGGTATTCGTATCAACAAAAAATAGAGCAAACATCGTAGTTTAAAGAAAACATCTAATTTTGAAAAAAGATGTTTTTTTATTGTTTTTTAAGATAGAATGAAATTAAGGAAGATTAAAATGATATATAAAAGTGAAGTCGCAAATTTAGAGAAATTATTTATAAACGGAGTATTTTCAATTGAAAAATGGAAAGTGTACATAGAAAATGTTTTGCCAGGATTAGGAAAACTTGTTTTAAATGATTCAAGTGGTTATGATTTTAAAAAAGATATTCTTCCAATAATAAACAATGTCTATAATAATCAAGAAAGAGTAAATAAACTGGAAAAACTATATCATGAGTTGCTTAAAAATGTAGATGAAAGAATAAAACTAAAAACTGGAAGAAATTTACAATGTGAAATAATTTTATATTTAGGATTGGGTAATGGCGCAGGATGGGTAACTGAACATGATGGTAAAACACTTATTTTATTAGGCATAGAAAAAATATTAGAGTTAAACTTAGATAATTCTGTTAAAATGATGGAACTTATTTATCATGAATTAGGCCATGTTTATCAAAGTCAATACGGTATTTTAAATAGGGAATTTGAAGATAACAGTGATAAGTTGCTTTGGCAACTATATATAGAAGGAATTGCTGTATACTTCCAGCGAAGTATTATTGGTGGTATTACTAATAGTCAAAAAGATTCAAACTTGTGGAGAAAGGGTTTAGGGAAAATGCTGCCACAATTAAAAGAAGATTTTAAAAAAGATATGTATATATTAAATGATAGATTTACACAAAGATATTTTGGTGATTGGGTTTTGTATAATGGTTATTCTGATGCAGGATATTTTTTAGGTGAAAAGTTTATAACTTATCTTTGTAAGAAAAGAAGATTTAATGATATTTTAGATTTGAATATTGAAGACATTAAAACTGAATATGATAATTTCTGCAACAATTAAGTTTATAACATAATATAAATGTTTTATTAATAGATATGGAGAAGATAAGATGAATATAAAAGAAACAATTAAGAAAATGACATTGCAAGAAAAAATCCAATTATGTGTAGGCAAGTCTTTTTGGGAGAGTAAGGATTTTGATAAGTATGATATTCCTTCTTTCTTCATGTGTGATGGCCCTGCTGGGCTTAGAAAACAGGAGTTGGGAAGTGCTACTGATATGCTGGGAATTAACAATTCTTTACAGTCAACCTGTTTTCCAGCAGCAGTAACCACGGCTAATAGTTGGGACAAAGAGTTATTGTATCAAATGGGTAAAGCTATTGGAAAAGAAGCTCGTGATCAAAATGTTGGTGTGGTATTAGGTCCTGGAGTCAATATAAAAAGAAATCCATTATGTGGCAGAAATTTTGAATATTTTAGTGAAGATCCTATTCAAACTGGTGTTCTTTCGGCTGAGTTTATAAAGGGTCTACAATCACAAGGGATAGGTTGTTGTATAAAACATTTTGCTTGTAATTCACAAGAATTAAAACGTTTAAGTTCGGATAGCATTATTGATGAAAGAGCCCTAAGAGAAATTTATCTTAAAGCTTTTGAGATTGTGGTTAAAACTGCTAGCCCTGCCACTATCATGAGTGCTTATA
The DNA here is from genome assembly GCA_012800355.1 of Erysipelotrichia bacterium. Classification (GTDB taxonomy): domain Bacteria; phylum Bacillota_I; class Bacilli_A; order Erysipelotrichales; family Erysipelotrichaceae; genus UBA1783. Next base: position 5,464 of record JAAZJL010000063.1, read on the forward strand.
ATAAGATTAATGGTGTTTACTGTAGTGATAACAAGAAATTATTAAACAATATCTTAAGAGAAGAGTGGGGATTTGATGGTTTAGTAATTACCGACTGGGGAGGAATGAATAATCGCATTTTAGCTTTTGAAGCTGGAAACGACTTAATGATGCCTGGTGGTAGTGACTACATGGAAAAAGAGGTAATGGAAGCTGTCAAAAGTGGTGAGTTAAGTGAAGAGTATATTGATTTATGTTGTGAAAGAATCATAAAAGTAGCTTTAAAAGCAGCTGAAGTATTAAAAGAACAATACAAAGCAGATTATCAGAAAAATCATCAGCTAGCTGTAGAAATTGCTCAAAAGGGAGCAGTTTTACTTAAAAATGAAGATAAGCTATTACCACTAAAAGAAGACGGAAAAATTCTTATTGTCGGTGATATGGCTAAAAATGTTCGTTATCAAGGTTCAGGAAGCAGTCATGTTAATCCTATGTGTTTAGAAAATCCAATTGATTATTTGGATAAATATGACTATGTTTTAGGATGTGATAGTGATGGCGATACAACTGAAGAGTTATTAACTCAGTTAAAAATTAAAGCAACTGAAGCTGAAACAGTAGTAATATTTGCTGGTCTTCCTGATAAATATGAATCTGAAGGTTTTGATAGAACTAATATGTTAATGCCACAAGGTCATATTGACATGATTAAAACTGCTTCAAAAGTTAATAAAAATATAGTTGTGGTACTATTATCAGGTTCAGCTGTTGAATGTGACTGGGCCGATGATGTTAAAGCTATTTTATATATGGGTTTACCAGGACAAGGTGCTGGTAGAGCTTGTTATAACTTGTTATTTGGCAAGGCAAATCCATCGGGAAAACTATCAGAAAGTTGGCCATATCATTATAATGATGTAATTTCATCTTCTTATTATGCTAAAACTAAAGATGCTCTGTATTTAGAAAGTATTTACATTGGTTATCGTTATTATGATAAAGCTGCTAAAAAGGTTAGATGGCCTTATGGATATGGATTAAGTTATACAAACTTTAAATTAGATAACTTTAAAATTAATGAAAAAGAAGTATCTTTAAAAGTAAAAAATACTGGCAGTTATGCTGGGGGAGAAGTAATACAGCTTTATGTTGGCCAAAATAATCCTATATTACATAGACCTTTAAGAGAATTAAAGCATTTTGAAAAGGTATATCTTAATGCTGGTGAAGAAAAAGAAATTACATTTAGATTAACAGATAATGACTTTACAGTTTGGGATGATTCATTTAAAAAGGTTAAGGGAAATTACCGTATCGAAGTAGCTACATCTAGTCGTGATATTTGTCATCATTTTGATGTAGCAGTTGATGGTGAAGAGGTAGTTGTTCCAGTTTGGCAAACTGATAGTTGGTATCAAACTTGTAAGGGTGATATTAGCCAGTTGCAGTGGGAAAAAATGCTTGGTAAAAAGTATACGCCAAAAGAACTTGTGAAAAGACCATTTACAATGGAAAACACAGTTGAAGAAATGAAGCAACATTCTTTAATAATGAAGATTATGTATAAGATTGTTGAAAAAACAATAGCTAAAGGTTTTGGTGGTAAAATAGATTATAACAATCAAGATTTTAGGATGCTTATGAACACCAGTGCTGGATCGCCATTTAGAACTTTACAGATTAGCAGCGGTATAAAAGGTGGCTTATTTAAAGGAGTTTTAGAAATAGCTAATGGTAACTATATTAAGGGAATTATGGAGATAATAAAAGGATAAACAAATAATTAATTATTTTTGCTAGATAGCGATGAAAAAGAAATAGGGTAGTACCTATTTCTTTTTCATGAGAAGGAAATTCAAGTTATATACTATAAGCTATATTATTTTTCTATGTAGTTATAGATATAGATATCGGAATAAAAATAAATTGCTAAAAATAAAGGTATAGTAATTATTAAAAACATCAAAGCAACGCTTAGTGTTATATATCCAGTGTTACCAGGATATCTTGCTTCAGTTATCACAATAATCACAACACCAATAACAGAACAAACCAAGGTAGCTAAAGATGTTGATATAACTTTAAATTTAGCTTGCTTGTACTTCTTTTTTATAGTATCCATTACTTTCAAGTCAACAATAATTGTTTTATCTAGATAAATTTCTTTTGTCAAATTAACAATTTTTTTAAACAAAGAAATCGATGATAAAATAAAAAGAAAGAAAAATGACAAAGCCATAATATAAGTAAAGATATCAGAAACCTTTAAAATGTTTAAAGATTGCAAAACCACTAAAAGTAAAATAGAGATACCCAAAATAAAGATGCTTATTGTAAAAATGCCAATGTAAAAATAGATGCTTTTAACATTTTTAGAGTAATGGTTAAATTCATCTTTAGTTAGTTTTTTCATTACTTTTTCATTTTCAAAAACATTTTTATTAGTATCATCCATATTCTTACTCTAACATAAAAAATACTGAACAAATGTAAAATGAAAGTAAAACGTATGTATACGATTTGTTCAGTATTATTAAAAAATTTTAATTATTTAATTAGCGTAAGAATGCTGCAACAATCTCTTGTTCAGCTTCTTCGTAACTTAAGCCTAAAGACATAAGTTTGGTTATTTGATTACCAGCGATTTTTCCAATAGCGGCTTCATGAATAAGTTGAGCATCAACATGATTAGCAGTAACATCAGGAACTGCTTTTACAGTAGCATGGTCCATAATAATAGCATCACAAGCAGAATGTCCTTGGCACTTATTGTTGCCGTTAATTACTGAATAAAAGAATTGTTTAGACTGTCCTTTAGCAACAGAACGAGAAACTATACTAGCACTTGAATTTTGACCATCTAATTCAATATGGAAATCAGTGTAAGCTGTTTGACTTTTAGTAGTTAAGATGACTTCTTTGGTAATTAATGAAGCATTGTCGCCTATGGTTGCTTTAGTAAGACGTTTAGTATAGTCAACACCATCAATTTGAGCACTATCTATTTCTAAAGTGCTACCTTCAGCTAAATGAATGACAGTTTGAGGGCTGATAATTTTGTTTCCAGTTCCAGTTCCTTGACCATAATGTTTTTCTTCATATTTAACTTTGGCGTTTTTACCAACATAGAAAGTATGGATGCCACTATGTTGAGTAGCATGTAGTCCATCATTATGGATACCACATCCTGCAATAATATGAACTTCACTATTTTCACCAATGAAGAAATCGTTATAAACAAGGTCATCAAGACCACTTTCATCAATTAAAGTAGGGATGTGGATTAATTCACCTTTAGTGTTGGCTTTTACTACCACATCAATACCAGCTCTGTCTAATTTTTTGACAATTTCAGTATTTTCACTATTATTATGTAATTCACTAATTCCATTAATACGAAAACTATAGGCACCACTGGGAACACCATCTATTCCTGAAACTTGTTGTAGTATTTGTTTTAATTCTGTTTTCAAAAGCTTACTCTCCTTCCATAGAAGTGGCAAGAATCTAATCCAAACATTAAATTAGGGATAACTTCTTTACTGCTTCCATCTTGTACAATTTGACCTTCTTCAATTACGATTACTCGATCAGCAATTTCTAAAATACGTTCTTGATGGGAAATAACAATGACAATACCATTGTTTTTAGCTATTAGGTTTTTAAAAACTTGGATTAGGTTTTGAAAACTCCATAAGTCAATACCTGCTTCTGGTTCATCAAAGATGTATAAATTAACATTTCTAGCAACTAACATAGCAATTTCTATACGCTTTAACTCTCCACCTGATAAACTATTATCTAACTCACGATAGATATAATTGATAGCGCATAAACCAACTTGTGATAAGTAATTGCAAGCTTCTTCAACTACCAGTTTATGTCCAGCAGCTAAACTGAGTAAATCAATTACTCTCATACCTTTAAAGTGGACTGGTTGCTGGAAAGCAAAACCGATACCAGCTTTGGCCCTTTCATCAATACTTGTGTTAGTAATATCTTTTCCTTCAAAGAAAATTTGTCCAGCAGTTGGTTTTTCAATACCCATAATTATTTTAGCAAGGGTAGATTTTCCACTGCCATTTGGCCCTGTAATAGCCACAAAACTGCCAGCAGAAATACTTAAGTTGATATTATTAAGGATTTCTTTTTGTTGGGGTGTATCATTTTCAACTTGAAATGATAAGTTTTTAATTTCAAGCATATTATTCTCCTTTACTTTCTAGGGCACAATCGTGTCCTAAACAGTCAAAAAGACTGATATCTAATGTATTTATTTTATTTAAAAACATCATTATTGCTTCTAATTGATTAGCTTGTAGTCCTCTAAGAAAACTGCACATTTGCTTATTGGCATCATGATGATTTTTATCTTTTGCTTTTTTAATTTCTTTTCCTAAAGAGGTAAGTTGAATTATTTTTTCTTTACGATTTCCTTTAACAGGAACACGTTTTACAATATCCATCTGTTCAAGACGATTAACAATTTGGGTAATAGCGCCTCTAGAAACATTTAAGATAGTAGCTAGTGTTGCGGCATTTTGATTGGGATTTAATGATATAGTATCAATAAACTTGATATCAGCTTTATTTAAACTATCAAAGCCTTTTAAAACCATTGGTTCTTTTTGTCTGAGCTTAATGTTATTGATGGTATTGTATAGATCTGTAATAATCTTACATTGCATATGATTACCTCCTCCAAAAGTAGTATATATAATTAATATTTTCTTGTCAATATTGTTTAGCAACTAAACAATAAAACCTAATAAAAACCAACCAAGATTTAAGAGGTTGGTTTGTATATTTACGGTATTTAAGATATTTTTATTATCGATTTTGTTTTTTTTCAATAATATATTTACTAATAGTAAATAGTCCTATTGTAAAAATTAGCAACATTATTAAACATAACTTATAAGGTAAAAAATTATTGTTATTTATTGCGCCTTTAAGGATGTCTGCTCCATAAGTGAGCGGTAAACAATAAGAAATAGGTTTCAAAAATTCTGGTAAACTTGAAACAGGAATAAATAGACCACAAAGAAACAGCATTGGAAAACGAAAGAAGTTAGAAATTGTTTGCGCTTCAAAGACTTGTTGGGCAGAAACAGCTACTAACAAACCCGTTAATGAAGAAGTTATAGCAATTAAAAATACAGCAAGTATGACAATTATCCAATTTATATCACTTAGATTAATAAAGAAACTAGCAAAAATGATTGGAACAAAAGCATTAAATATTCCAAATAGGATGGTTCCAGTAATTTTGGCAAGCATCAAGGTGTTTAAGCTAATTGGTGCCAATAGCAATCTTTCAAAAGATCTTCCACTGCGTTCGAAGGTAATAGTTACAGCCAACATTGAAGTTGTGCCAAACAATATACTAGTTGATATTAAACCAGGTAATAGTTCTAATATATTGCTGTCAACAGAACGGAACAGTTGCATTAGTGTCCAAGAAAGAGGAAAGATAATCCCCCAACTGATATTTGGTGGTTTCAGGTAATAATTATTAATATCTTTTTTTAAGATGTTATGAAAGGCAATTAAACTTTTCATTAAAAACCTCCTTTTTCCTTTTGTAAAACAGAAGTTTCAATACCAGTAAGTTTTATGAAGACTTCTTCCAAAGAAGGATGAATTTCCTTTGCTTCATATACCTCAATTTCTTTTTCTTGGAAAAATTTTAGTATTGGAAGTAGTGGAATACGCTTTTCTGTTTCTATTACAAGTTTGTTAGGTTTCTTAAGGGAAACTTTACTTTCCTTAAAACATTTCTGAAAATCTGTAATATAATCTTGAACATCTTTATTTGTAATTATATGGACATTATGATTTTGAGTAATTTTATCCATTAGTTCTGAAATTGTGCCAGAAGCAACTATTTTTCCTTGTACTATAAAGGCGATACGATCGCAAAGTCTTTCTGCTTCTTCTATATAGTGAGTAGTGATGAAAATGGTAGTGCCATTATTTTTTAATTGTAAAAGAAGTTCTCTTATTTGACGAGAACTTTCTACATCAATTCCTGTTGTTGGTTCATCCAAGAATAATATCTTTGGAGAGTGGATTAATGCAGCAGCAATAGTAAGTTTTCGCTTCATACCTTTAGAATAAGATTTGAAAGTTTTTGTACTAGCATCTGTCAGTTTAAATAGTTTTAATAGTTCTCTTGCTTTATGTTCTCTTTCTTTTTTCTTCATTCCATATAAAGCGCCACAAAAGCAAAGATTTTCAAAACCATTCATTTCATTGTAGAGATTACTTTCATCAGCAACAATTCCCATAATTTCTTGAGCTTTTTTAGTTTGTTTTATTACATCAATTTCATTTATAGTAATTCTTCCTGAATTTGGTTTTAATAATCCTATCATCATATTTATGGTAGATGTTTTACCAGCTCCATTAGGTCCTAAAAAACCGAATATTTCTCCTTTTTTTACATCAAAAGAGACATCATTTACAGCAGCAAAATCACCATACTTTTTTATAAGATTTTTTACACTAATCATTGTCATGAATTTTTACCTATTTATCACTAGCTTTTCCATGACAAAAAAGTTTTACTTCATCACTACATTGACCTTTTTTAGAACACTGCTTAGTCTCTAAAGTAGGGCAGTCAATTTCTTTATTTGGTGTACAATCTTCTTTGGTGATAGTAGATAAATCATCAATTTCTTGGGCTAAATGTTTTAATGCTGAACGATTAACATCATAATGCATAAAATACCCACGTTTTTCACCTTCAATTAATCCTGCTTCCCTTAAGATTTTTAAGTGTTGAGAAATTGATGCTTCACTAAGCTGTAACTTTTGAGCTAAAGCTCTAACACAATAATTGTATTTTAAAAGTAAAGTTAAAATATTCATTCTTGTATTGTCGCTAAGAGCTTTTAATATTTGTATCTTGTTCATAATTCAATCCTCCAAATTTAATTAAGTTTTTGCTTAATTAGATTTTAACAAAGCTTTTTAATTAGGTCAACGCTTAATTAAATATATATTTTTACCTAAAATTTACCAATTGTTTATCAATTCTTCATTGACAAGTATATCGTAGTTCGATATAGTATAGATGTATCGTATCTCGATACATCGCGTTGAGATATAAGGAGAGTTATATGAATCCAAAATTAAGAAAAATCTATGTTCCAATGTCTGAAACAGCTTTCTATATCTTGTTTAGTTTACAACAACCTCAGCATGGTTATGGTATAGGTCAAACTGTTAAAGAAATGACAAATGATGAAGTAAGCATCAGTCCCGGAACAATGTATGGAACCCTTTCCAAAATGGAAAAGGATGGTTTGATTAATTTAGTAAAAGAAGAGGATAAAAGAAAGATTTATCAAACTACTGATTTAGGCAAAGAAATATTGCAAATAGAATTAAGTCGCATTAAAAGACTTTATAAAAATAGTATAGGAGAAAAGTATTATGACTAAAACAAAAACACAAATGAAGATATTTACAATTGCTGATTATAAAGAAGAAGAAAAATGGTTAGAAAATCAACATGCTAGTGGATGGAAGTTGATAAAAATTACCTTGCCTTTCTTTTACAGCTTTGAAAAAGTAGAACCAGAAAAAGTGATTTATCAACTTGATTTTAAAGAAAAAGAAGCAACTGATGATTATATAAAAATGTATGAAGACTATGGCTGGCAACATTTGGGATATTATCTAGGTTGGAACTATTTTAGAAAGAAAGAAAGTGAAGCAACAAGTGAAAGTGACAAGGAAATATTTTCTGATACTGAATCAAAAATAGAGATGATTGAACAGGTGTTTAAAAGAAGAATGCTTCCTGTATTAACCATATTTTTGGCTGTAATGATACCAAATTTCCGTGGATTAGATAAATTAGATTTTAGTCCATCTGAGATAGTATTTACTATTATTTATTTGATCTTGTTTGCTTTATATATTTGGGCAATTATTCACTGTGGAATAAAGTTAACTAAAATGAAAAAAGAATTGGAAAAGTAATTTAGAAAAGAAGTAAAAAAAAGTTTGATTTACGTCAAACTTTTTTAAACTTAAATTGGTTTATAATCTTTCTTGTTTTTATTGGAATTTTTAGGTATATAGTTAATTAAAAGAGTTCCTAAAGTAATTAAAGCAAGAGAAATTAAAAGTCGAATATTAAAAATATCTTCACTTAATAATACCCAACTAAAGAATGCTCCAAATACTGGGGTAAATGATTTAAATATTACCACATGACTGGTATCTTTAATCTTCAGTAAAAGTGACCAAATACCATAAGCTAATGAAGCAATTAGCATTAAAACTAACATTACCATCATGCCATTTATATTTGGTATACCGATACTTCCTTTTTTAATAATCGCAATTACAACCATTACTAGACCACCAACGAAAAATTGATAACCAGTTATAGCCATTAGATTATGTTTTTTACCAAATCTACTCATAAAAAAATTAGCGAAAGCATTCATTAGTGATGATAGTAAAATAAGTCCTTCTCCATAAAAGCGAAACTGCAAGGTAAGGTTGTGATCGATATTTAAAACAATGCTTCCTAAAAGCCCTAGTATGGTAGCTATAATTTTTCTAGCTGTTAAAGTTTCAGTTCTAAAAACTATAGTGACTAAAATAACAGTAAAGAAAACACTGGTAGCTGTTAAAACTGAGCCCACAGCAGCATCAACTACTGCTAAACCTAAATAGAAACAGGTATATTGACCAGCAGTTTGAAAGATAGCTAAGATGGCAATAGGACCAATCATGCTTTTATCAAACTTAGGACTTTCTTTAGTAAAGACTTTAGTTAAAAGCAAAGCGATAATACCAGCACCTACAAAACGAATACCAGCAAATAAGATGATATTAAAAGCATCTGATGTATCTACAGGAAAAAGCTGATAGCCCAACTTAATTGTTGGTGATGCTAATCCCCAAAGCATAGTGCAGAAAAGGGCAGCCAAAATCCAAAGATACTTTTTTAAAAATTCTTTCATATACTTAACTTTACCTCAAATAACATAAAAAATAAAAAGCAATTGTTTTAAATCCTTAAATATTATAGGACATAAAGGTAGAAATTAAAAGTCACCAATATCTCTAAGAGATTAAAAGTGATATAATCAATGTGGTGGTAGTTTGATTTATTTTACTATCATTTAAGTTAAGTATTTGTTTGGAGGTTACTACTATTGAACTATAAAGAATTTGGAATAAATAATAAAGAGGTAATTATTTTACTTCATGGTGGTGGATTATCTTGGTGGAACTATAAAGATCAAGTAAAGTTGTTAGAAAAAGACTATCATGTTATTTTACCTATCCTTGATGGACATGGTGACAGTGATAGAGAGTTTAGTTCAATTGAAGATAATGCTGCTAGTATAATTTCTTTTATTAACGAACATTTAGAAAAAAGGGTTTTATTAATTGCTGGTTTATCTTTAGGTGGACAAATTTTATTGGAAATGCTTTCTTTACAAAGTGATATTTGTCGTTATGCGATAGTAGAAAGCGCCTCAGTTTTTCCTTCAAAGGTTGCTAGTGTTTTAATTAATCCAGCTTTAATGAGTAGTTATGGTTTGCTTAAAAATAAAACTTTTGCGAAATTACAATTTAAGTCTTTAAAAATAAAGGAAGAATTATTTGAAGATTACTATCAAGACACATGTAAAATCAGTAAGAATAGTATGGTTTCCTTTATTAAGGCCAGCACTTCCTACAGTCTTAAAGAAACAGTCAGTAATTGTCAAGCGAAGGTTTATGTCTTAGTTGGTCAAAAGGAAAGTCAACAAATGCTTAAATCAGCAAAAATAATTCATAGGAAAATTGAAAATAGCGAATTAAAGATTTTCAAGAATTTGTACCATGGGCAGTTTTCTATTAATTACCCAGAAAATTACGCTAGATTAATAAAGACAATATTAAGCAATGACAAAAATAATTGTTAGTAAATAAGTGAGGAAATATGAATTATAAGTTTGAAAGTAACAATAAAGAATGTTTTAGTCTTCATGATTGTATAGTGAGCAAAGCGAAATTAGAAGATAATAAATTGACATTATATTTTCCTAAGGGAATCTTCTATAGTGAATATGGCAATTACTGGCCAAATACAGCTGAAGCAGCAGTGGAGTATACTATAGAATATTTAGATGAAGCATATGTGTATGTGTTCAAAGAAACAGAAAAAAAGAGAATTGTTAAAGAGTATACTTTAGAACAGTTAGTTAAAAAGATAAACAATAAAAAGTGGCAATTAGAGTTTTTATATCGTTATGATGGTTATAAAGAGATAATGCATACTGTTTTTATTTGGTTTGATAAAAAACCTTATAGTTATGAAGGCCAAATTTTTATCGGTGCCAATAGTGAGACTTTTAGGTGGAATCCACCAGTAAAATTAGAAGATTAACAAATTTTTAGAAATAATTGCGAAAATTTTATAAAGCTGAATATGAAAACAATTAAAGAAAAAACACAGGTTTTAACAAATATAGCTAAACATTTAAATAAGGAGAATATTGTTTGGGCAGTTGGTGCTTCAACAATGCTTTATTATCGAAATATTGTCACAGAATTCAATGATTTAGATTTGCTGGTAAGTGAAGAAGATGCTTTAAAAGTTAAAGAGATACTTATGAAAATGGGAACATTAAAAAAGTCAACTTCTGGAAATTATGCGACAAAATATTTTTATGAGTTTATAATTGATGAGGTTGAGGTTGATGTTATGGCTGGATTTAAAATCATTAAAGATGATATTATATATGACTGTAGTCTAAAAGTAGAAGATATTGAAGATGTTGTATTAGTGAATGGTGAAGAAGTACCATTAGATCTGTTAGAAAATTGGCTGTACTACTATAGACTAATGGATAGAAGTCAAAAGGTTTCTTTAATAGAAAACTATTTAAAGAAGAATCATTTGACTGCTAAGGAGGAAAACAAATGAAAAGAAAAAAGAGATTACCTATTTTTCTATTAATAATAATATTTTTTATCTTATGGACTCTTTGGGGTAATTTAACGGTTGGAGTTACCAACTATAGTGTTGAAAGCAGTAGAATACCTGAAAGTTTTGATAAGTTTAAAATTGCGGTTATTTCTGATTTACACAACGCTGAATTTGGTAAAGATAATAGCGATATTGTTAAAAAAGTAAAGCGTGAAAATCCTGACATTATCGCAATTACTGGAGATTTTGTTGATTCAAATAAAACTGACATTGATTTAGCTGTTAGCTTGGCTAAACAATTAGTTGAAATAGCTCCTTGTTATTATGTAATGGGCAATCATGAAGTGTGGCTCTTTAATCGCTATGAAGAGCTACAACAAAAGCTAATAGACGTTGGAGTAATTGTTTTGCGTAATGAAGTTGTCAAAATAACAAGAAATTACGAAACAATTCAAATTGCAGGATTAGATGATCCTGATTATTCTAATCCTGATATTTATTATCATGAGAATATTTTGGACAAACATATTAAAGAAATGAATTTAACCGATGATTATTGTATCTTATTATCTCATCGACCAGAGACTTTTAGTGTCTATGTGGAAAATAATATTGATTTAGTATTAGCAGGTCATGCTCATGGTGGCCAATTCCGTATTCCTTTTGTGGGAGGTTTTTATGCTCCAAATCAAGGTAGATGGCCAAAATATGATGCTGGTAAGTTTACCGAAAACTTGACTACCATGATTGTAAGCAGAGGAATAGGTAATAGTATTATTCCTATCAGAATTAACAATCGTCCAGAGATTCTAATTGTAGAACTTGTTTGTGATAAATAATTAGATTTATAGGAAGTAAAAAGTATGTGGTTGTTTTTAGGTTTAGGGGCAATAGTATTTGCGATATTAAATGTAGCAAGTAAAACAAACAACAAGAAAACTCAATGGTATAGATTTGTTAGTTTATCACTGACAACTTTAACTTTGTATGACTTCTATTTAGATGGAGCTAAAAGAGTTGTAAACGAAGATTATTCTGGATTAATGGATACGATGCCAACTTTAAGTTACGCATTACTATTTTGTGTGGTAGCATCAATTTTAATAAATTCAGTTTCATTATTTAAAAAGAATGATTAATGTCTTTGAGATAGTTTCTATAGGAGAAAAAGTGTATGAAAAATAAAATAATAAAGCTAGTTGGATTAGGTATTATTTTGGGAGTAGTAATGTCAATTATTCAAATAATTTTTAAGATAGATTCCAAGTTATTCTTTTCATATTATTGGAAATTTTCGTTAGTATTTTTATTATTGGTAGTTTTGATTAATGTGGTATATTTTGTAATTATGGCCAAGAAAATTGATAATATGTTGAAATTATATAATGAGGGAAGGTATCAAGAATATATTACTGAGATGGAAAAAATATTAGAAAAAGCTAAAGGCACACAACTTAAAAATATGATAAGAATCAATTTGTCTGCTGGTTATTTGAAAAATAACGAATATGAAAAAAGCTTGAATGTTTTAGATTAAATTGTTGAAAAAAAGCTTAATAATCAGCTGCAGTTAGAATTTGCATATTGGAATAATAAATGTGAAACATATTTTGGATTAAAAGATTATCAAAAATTTGAAGAAATCTACGATTTGAAATTGTCGCTTTTTGAAAAATTTCAAGATAATGATTATCATCAGCAATCGGTACTTGAACTAAAGTTATTAAATTACATAGTAAAAGAGCAATTTGAAGAAGCCAGAGATTTACTTCAAGAGTTAAGAAATAAATTTTCAGATTCAAAAAATCAAAAATTTTATGCTGAAATAGAAAGAATTATTGAACTTAAGACAATAACAAAAAACTAACTAGTAAAATATTACTGGTTATATTTTTCTAAAAATTTTAAAACGTAACCATTGAGTTCCAGAAGTGTTTCTGGAGCTTGTCGTTTGTTGAGGCCATTGTCAATTAAATTGGTAATGATGGGTGAAACTAAAGCCATATCAGTTAGTCCAATATGACCTACCCCTTCTAGGTGTTTATTAACATACATCGGATTTTCACTTATCATTAGTCTATAGTTCATTTCATAAGTTGTTATTTCATCTAGTTTATCAAATAGGGAATCTGAATATACATGTAAAATAGCAAGTGGATATTCATCATCGATAAAAATATATTTATCATTATCAATTCCCGTAATATCCTTTACAAATGGCGCCTCTAGAATAACAAGAGCACTTATTTCTTCACTTTTTTCTCTTCCTATAGCTAAGGCAGCAGATCCGCCAAGAGAGTGACCTGATAAAACAATACGCTTTACATCTATGAATTTTTCATAATCGTTATCAATGTTTGGATCCAAGATTTTTTCCAAAACAGTATTGACATCAGCAATTCTGATATCTACCCATTCATTTAGTAATTCTAAGGTTTTAGGAAGATCTTCAGATCCTTGTGAAGCCATGACGCTTTTTATAAATTCAAAATTTATTGGAATATTTTTACCATCTGACATTTCTGATACAAATGAGTGGTAAGGATGATTTAAACTCATAACGATATATCCTCTAGAAGCAAGTTCAAGGAAAAGAGTTTCGTTTGAATCAGCAATTCCAAAAGAACCAGGAGAGAAGATAAGTAAAGGTTGCTGTTTTTCTTTTGCATTTTGTGGATACCAGACTTTAACTGGTATTTCTCTTTCATCACCATGAGTTGACATTTCAGGGATATTTGATTTATAGCGATAAAAAACGATATCTGTAAAAACAACCATATCTCCAGTTGGTTTTGGTGCTGATTCAAGGGGTATTAAATATTTAAATCCTGTAAATAATACTAAAGCAAATGCGATTAAAACAAGTAGGGCTTTTGTCCATCTTCGAATCTTTTTTTGAAAAATCACCAAGATTAAAAAACATAATGAGAGCAATAATAAGATAAGTCTAAATATCATGATTGTTACCTCCAAAGTAAATCTATAACAAAATAATTTTATCACCCATGATAAATATTAAAATAATGCGAGGGGTTAATTTACATAAATTTGAAATAAATTTTACAAAAGAGTAGTTAAAATAAAAATGATAAATTTATTGTAAAACAAAAGCAAGTTTAACTTGCTTCTTGTGGGTTTATTTCACTGATATATTGTAAGATACATTTTTTCAATTTGAGAATAATGATTGTATCTTTTCTTTTGATGTGGGTAGCCATCCCTAGTTCTCTAGTTGCATAAGGAGAAACAGGAATAGCCAATACATTTTTAGTTCGACCTTTAATCATTAATTCAGCCATCATTGTCACCCCTAGTCCTTTTTCGACCATTCTAATAACAGTTTCATCATCAACCATAAATGATTTAACATTCATTTTTATTTCTTTAGGATCAAGAATTTTATAAACATCAAGGTCAAATTTGCCATAAGGCATTAAAAATTCTTTACCAGCAAATTCAGTTACTGGAAAAACATTGTGATCTTTTAAAGGATAATCTTCTGGCAGTATGGCATACATTGTTTCATTGTATAAAGGAGTCCAATTACAATAATCAATATCTTGTTTACTGGCAAAGATTAAATCTGCTTGTCCACTATTTAATAATTCAAAAGGTTCAATAGCATTATCAACCATTCTCAAATCCACACCAACATCTGGGCAGATACGTTTATAGCGATAAAAAATTTCTGGAACCCAATGCATGGCAACGCTAGCATAAGCAGCGATTCTTACTACTTCCTCTTCGCTTTTATTTTGTGAAATTTCTTGTATTTTCTTTTCCAAATTATCACTAGCAAATAAAAATTCTCTCATAGCAGGAACTAATTCTCTTCCCTTTTCAGTAAGTTTTATACCATTATGGTCTCTTTCTAATACATTAAAACCTATTTCTTTCTCTAAAGAATCCATTAAATGAGTTAGACCAGATTGAGTATAACCAACTACTTCACTAGCTCTAGTAAAGCTGCCAAGTTCAACGGTCTTCATTAATATTTCTATTTTTTTGCTATCCATAATATACCTCTTTACATTTTTTATCTATTACATTTTATCATACCCCTATTATAATAAGTCGTTTCTCAAGTTTCAAGTATAATGATAGAATTAATAATTGAAAAAGGTGAGGATAGAAAAATGATGAATAAGTTGACCTCTAAACAAAGAATTTTAGTCGCTGTAACGTTATTTGGAATGTTTTTTGGGGCTGGTAACTTGATCTTTCCGGTTCATTTAGGACAATTAGCAGGTAAAAATGTTGTTGCCGCTATGATAGGTTTTATAATTACAGCAGTCACTATTCCAATTTTAGGAGTTGCAGCTATTGGAAATACTCATAGCGATGGCTTGCATTCACTTTCAACTAAAGTGTCTAAAGGATATGGTTATTTTTTCACTTGTTTACTTTATTTAACAATTGGACCATTTTTCGCTATTCCAAGATGTGCAACAACTTCATTTACTACTGGTGTAGAGCCAATGCTTTCTCAAAGTGTAAATAAGTCTTTGGTGCTGTTTGTTTTTTCTTTTATCTTTTTTGCCTTTGTATTATTTTTCTCATTACGTCCAAGCAAGATTACTGTTTGGATTGGGAAAATTATAAATCCATTATTTTTAATTTTCTTAGGTATTTTAGTAATAACTGCTTTGCTAAATCCTGCTATTAAAGTTAGTGAAGTTATACCAGAAGAGGCCTATCAAAATGCCGCACTATTTTCTGGTTTTATTGAAGGTTATGGTACGATGGATGCTATTGCGGGTTTAGCTTTTGGAATAGTAGTCATTGATATTATTAGAGATATGGGTTTAAAGGATAATAGTGATATTGCTAAAGAAGTATTAAAGTCAGGAGTTATTACTGGTGTTTTAATGGCTGTTATTTATATTGCTACCATTGTTATGGGTGCTCAATCTAGAGGTTTATTTGAACTGTCAGCTAATGGCGGTATTGCTTTGGCTCAGATTTCTAATCATTACTTGGGAAAAATAGGAAGTTTAGTTTTAGCTTTGACTATTACCTTTGCTTGTTTAAAGACTTCTATTGGACTGGTAACAAGTTGTTCACAAGCTTTTGTAAGAATGTTTCCAAAAGGTTTATCTTATAACAATTGGGCAATTATCTTTACCGTGTTCTCATTTGGAGTATCTAATATTGGTTTATCTAATATTATTAATTATTCTGTACCAGTATTAATGTTTTTATACCCATTGGCTATTACTTTAATTTTATTAGCTTTAACAGGAGATTTATTCAATCATGATAAAGTTGTATATCAAAGTGTCATCGCTTTTACACTAATTGCAGCAATCTTTGATTTGATTAAAACATTACCTGCTAGTTTACAAAATGTTTTACAAGCAGATATTTTATTGCAGTTTGCTAGAAAGATTTTACCTTTCTTTGATATAAATTTAGGATGGATTGTTCCATCATTAATTGGTTTAATATTAGGTTTATTACTTCGTTTTGCTTTAGAAAAACACGAGAGTACATAAGTAAGGTTTTTCTTAATCTTTAACCTCCGGGGGCTATATTCAATATAGCCCCCACCCCTTTTAAGGGCTAATTGATTTTAAAAGGATAAATGTTATAATGAATTATCCACATTTACAAAACGGAATTAAGATGGGAGAAAAAATGAAAGACTATTTAAACGAAATTAATGATTTGTTTCCAGTAAGAAAAAAGTTTAACGATAAAACAAAGTTTATCGAATATGTAAAACAAGAAGTAACGGAATATGATATTGAAATACAACAGCAAAAGAAAACTAGAAATGTCGTTATTGGAGATATAGAAAAGGCTAAGGTAGTATTTACTGCTCATTACGATACACCAGCAAGATCAGTAATTCCTAATATTATGATGCCAGTAAATAAAGTAATTTATTTTGGTTATACTATTGTTTTTGCGATGATAATTGTAACTGTTAGTTTGACTTTGGCTAGGCATATAAGCGCAATGCTTGAAATTGATAATCGTCAAATAACCATATCAATTTATTTAGTTATCTATTTTGCCTCTTTCTATTTTATGATGCTAGCTTTTGAAAATAAACACAACAAAAACGATAATACTTCAGGAGTAGCAACAGTAATGTCGTTAATAAAAAGTATTGATAAAAATAGTAATGTGGCATTTATTTTATTTGATGATGAAGAAAAAGGTTTAGTTGGCTCTAAAAAGTTTTATAATAAACATAAAAAAATAATGGAAGATAAACCATTAATCAATTTAGACTGTGTTGGTAATGGTAATGAAATAGTAGTTATCTTAAATAATGAAGAAATGACATATGCCAATTTATTAAAAGAAACAGTTGTCAGTAGTGTAAGATACAATGTTCGATTCTACAACAAAAAGCAAGCTATGGGTAATTCTGATCAAAAACATTTTAAAAATGGAGTTGGAGTGTTTGCTTGTCATAAAGGAAAGTTCATTAAATTATATACCCCATATATTCACACATCTAAAGATACAGTAGCTGATGTTGAAAACATAGATTTCTTAATCAAGAGACTGACAAATTTTGTAAATAAAATAAATGAGGAAAGATAAATAACATCTTTCCTTTCTTTTTGGTATAATGTTTAACAAAGGTAAAAAATATATGAAAAAAGAAACTGTTAAACAAGCCTTTATTAAAACTATCCCTGTTATGGCAGGGTATTTAGTTTTGGGTATTGGTTTTGGTGTTTTGTTAGCTAAGATTGGTTATGGACCACTATATGCTATTTTAATGAGTGTGACTATTTATGCTGGCTCTATGCAATATGTCGCAGTGTCTTTAATTGATTCTGCAGCCTCTTTAATATCTGTTGGGATAACTACTTTACTAGTTAATGGCAGACACTTATTTTATGGTTTATCAATGCTAGAAAAATATCAAAACATAAAAAGAAAACCATATTTAATTTTTGGTATGACTGATGAAACTTACTCTTTACTATGTCAAGAAGAAAGTAAAGATGAAGATTATTATTTTTATATCACAATATTCAACCATTGTTATTGGGTAATTGGTGGATTAATAGGTAATCTAATTGGAACCCTTATCCCATTTAATAGTGCTGGCATTGAGTTTTCAATGACTGCTTTATTTGTCGCTATTGTGGTAGAGCAGTGGCTAACTACTAAAAATCACTTACCAGCAATACTGGGATTTATCTGTGCAGTAGTTTGTTTAGTTATTTTTGGGCCAGAACACTTTTTGATTCCAGCAATGTTAGCGATAATGGTGTTATTAATCGTCGTTAGAAAAGGAGGTAATGAAAATGAATAATTATTTCCCATTACTTCAAATAATTACTATCTCCTTAGTAACAATGTTAGTAAGATTTTCACCATTTCTTATCTTTAATAAACAAGAAAAACTACCAGAAATTATTTCTTACTTAGGAAAAGTATTGCCAACTGCCATTATGGCAATGCTAGTGGTTTATTGTTTAAAAGATGTTAACATTACTGTTTTTCCTTATGGCTTAAAAGAACTTATTGCAGTACTAGTTGTATCACTATTGCATATCTATAAAAGAAACACTTTACTAAGTATTGTTTGTGGAACGATTTGTTATATGTTATTAATTCAACTATTTTAATCTAAATAGCATTATTTTGGTGTAGAATATAGATAGGAGAATTTATGGACAAGGAAAAATCATGTGGAGCAGTTATCTTTACTAGGGATAAAGAAGAAATAAAGTTTGTGATAATTAAAGACTTAGAAGGTAACTATGGTTTTCCTAAGGGTCATGTTGAAGATCATGAAACAGAATTACAAACAGCTTTGCGTGAAGTAAAAGAAGAAGTAGGCTTAGATGTTGATATTATTGAAGGTTTTAAAACATTTGATGTTTATTTAACAGGCAAAAACAAAGAAATAGTAAAAACAGTCATCTATTTTCTAGCAACCTACTGTAATCAACCACTAGTAGTTCAAAAAGATGAACTAGATTCAATTTTATTATTAAACTTTAAACAAAGTCTACAAACACTAAAGTTTAAAGGAGCAAAGAAAGTCTTATCAGAAGCTCATGAGTATATTTTGGAGAATAAACTATAATAAAGGAACAATTAATTTTTATCTTGCTTAATAAAATAGATAAAATTCAATAATATCACAATATCATCTTATTAGTGTACAAAAAAAAGGACAATATATTAATTGAAAATATTATATACTATATATAAAATTATGGAGGAAATAGTATGGCTACTACATTTAGTTATGACATTGGTATAGCCTCAATTGGTTCAGCTGTTGAAAAAGATAATAAATTAGTCTATATGGGAACCAGAGTCTTTAATGAGGCTATTTCTGCTAAGGAAGCAAGATTAAATAGAAGTTCAAGAAGAACAACTAGAAGAAAAACTTGGCGAAAAAATCAAATGAAGGAAGCGTTTATAGATTTTGGAGTTATAGATGAAAAAGATTTTAAAATGCCTGGTTTTATGAGTTTTACTACAAATAATCAATACTTGAAAAGGCCTATAGATAATTCAGTATATCACTTAAGAAAAAGAGCACTTTCAGAAAAAGTTACAAAAAGAGAACTGCTATTAGCACTTTACAACATTTGTGGTACAAGAGGTCATTTTCTTCTTGAAACAATTGATTTTTCAAAAGGTGGAATATCTTTTGAAATGTACAAAGATAGATTTTATCAGTTGACAGATAGCTATGTAGATTTTGTACAAGACACAAATGAATTTGAAGAAGTATTAAAAAAAGTTTTTGATGGAAATATTAATAATAATGAGATTAAAACAATTGTTTCAAAAAATAGATTTACGATTGATGAAGAAAGTGAATCAATTTTAATAGAATTTTTGAGATTGTTATGTAATTACAAAGTCAAACTACAAAAGATTTCGGAAAAACTTGATGATTTTTCTTCCAGTGTAAATGTTGAAGATCTAAAAAAACAAGATGAGTTAGGATCTTTTTATGAAGAGGTTATTGAACTTTATGATTTATCTAATGTTGCTAGAATATTGAAAAATTACAATTACTTATGTGAACTTGCAGTTGATAATATGGATGAATATAGAAAGTCTCAGCAAGAAGGTGAAGAAGCATATGATGTAATGAAAGAAAGTATTAAAAGCAAAGCTGCAAATAACGCGAGTCACTCAAGATCTGTTAAAAATCTTGCAAACTCTTTTCCTAATGGCTTATATGTAAAAGAAGCAAGTGAGATATTAAGAAAACAACAAGAGTATTATCCAGAAATAACTGAGCGATTTATTGAAGTTTGTACATCAATTATTTCAGCTAGAATACCTTATTATATTGGACCATTGGATGAGAATGCAAAAAATGCTTGGGTAGTAAAAAACCAAAACTTTAAATATAGTTATGAAGATACTATGAAACAATCAAATGATAAAGCAGTAAATGAGGCTGAAAGTATTAAGAAGTGGAAATTAAATATGATATCTAGGTGTACATATTTACATGATAAATACGCTCTTCCAAAAGGTTCGTTTATTGCTGAAACATTTAGCATATTAAACGAATTAAATATACTAAGTGCAGAAGATAAAAATGGGAATGATTATTATTTGACAAGAGATGATAAAATAAAAGTTTTTGATTCACTATTTTTAAAAAATAAGATCGTTAAATTTAGTGATATTTGTGATGTGTTAGATATTGGTTATTTTGGTCCTTCAAACAAATCAAATAAAACCACTAAGTTTAATAATTCATATTCTGTTTATTTAGATATTATAAGGATCGATGGAAAATTTTGCTTTAATTCAATAGTTGAAATATTTACTGATAAAGAAAAAGTAGAAAAACTGGAAGACTTAATTTTGGATATTAATCTATATAATGAAGAAAAATCAAAACTTGATGTTTTGATAAATAAGCACAATTACAATATGAATGATTCAAAAAAACTAAGTAGAATTAATTCTAATGGTTTCTTTGCTTTTTCAAAAGAAATTATTATGGATGAAACAATGAACGAAAAAGGTGAAACCATGTTGGATATACTCTTTAGTGATAATGTTTCAACTTATAAAAATGAACAAATGACTATTATTTATAATGCAACAGATTTAAATGGTGTTAAAAGAGAATATTTTTCAAATAAATATTTTA
>JAAZJL010000007.1 GCA_012800355.1 Erysipelotrichia bacterium
AAGACGATTTTTTCTTGATCCATATTATAATCCTCCATTTTTTATAAATCACTAAATTTATTATATCATAACTAATTAAATAGTATCATCTTTTAAATGATAAGTAAGTTTAACTTTTGGTAAAAAACAGATAAATTTTCTGTAAAGATGATTAAATCTTTTCACACAATACAGTTTGTAATAAAACTAACTAATTTAAAACATAAATGATATAATAAGTGCATGAATAAATATTAATAATAGAAAGAGCTAAACATTTAAAGGATGTTTTTTAAAATTGTTTTAAGAAAGGGAATGATAAGAAATGAAAAAAACAATAATTTTAATTTTTACTATATTACTGATGATTTCTGTTACTGCATGTAAAAAAGATGTTAAACCAGATAACAATAACGATAATAAAATTGTTTTTTCTGAATTTGTTGCTATAGAAAATGAAAATTGTTCTATTAAAATTCAAGAAATTAATCTTGATGATCCATTAACATTTATATTCAAAGCAGAATTTGAAAACAAATCTGCTGATAAAACTTATGTTTTTTATACAGAAAGTGTATCTATCAATGGTGTTCAATGTGATCCTTATTTTTCAGTTGAAGTAAAAGCAAAAGAAAAAGCTAGTTATAGTATTGATTTACTTGCAGAAGAACTTGTCAATAATGGTATTGGTGATTTCACTGATATTAAAGTTACCTTCCGTGTTTATGATAACGATGATTGGCATTCAGATCCTGTTGCATATGAAACAATTCATATCTATCCTTATGGAGAGGATGAAGCTGTTACCTTCATTAGAGAATCTCAGCCAAAGGACAATGTAATAATAGATAATGAATATGCTAAGGTGATTGTAACAGGTTATGATCCTGAAGGAGTGCATGGTTATACCATCAATCTGTTTTTGATTAATAAAACCAATGATTTGGTGATGTTTTCTATTGAAGAACTATATGTCAATGGAAATCAGATTGATTACTATTATTCTTTATCAGTTTCTGGTGAAAACAGTTCATTTAGCTACATATTTTTTCCTAAAGAAGTATTAGAAGAAAAGAGCATTGATAAAGTCAAAACAATAGAGATGGCTTTTAAAGCGTATAATATTAACAATCTTACAAGTATTCTTTATGTAAATGAAACAATTTATTTAAAACCATAAAAGTGATAATCCAATAACTGATATTTTAAAGCTAATATATAAATAATAATGTAATAATATATAAAAATAAAACATCTGTACTGATAAAATATAAAAAAGGTGATTTTATGCAATCACCTTTTTACTTGTTTGTTTAAAATATAAAATTTTTTTATGCTTATAAAAGTAGTTTAATTTAAAATCTCTTTTTCAATTATTTTGTCAAAATCTTCTAGAGTTAATAGATCAATTTGTGCATTATCATCGTTTAGAATTCTAGTTGACTGATATCTAATTGCTTCTTCAATAACATTTCTAGATAGACGTCCATTACCACTTCTTACTGAATCATTTTCTTGAACTCTAGTAAAATAATCAGTCAATGGTTTTGTGACTTCATCAGCGACTTTGTAACCTTTGCTTTTAGCATTTATCATCGCAATATCATATAATTCTTGTCCAGTATAATCTGGAAATTCAATTTGATTAGGGAATCTTGATTTTAATCCTGAGTTAGATTCTAAGAAATCTTGCATTTCTCTAGTATAACCAGCCAAGATAACGATAAGATCTTCTCTGTTATCTTCCATTGCTTTTACTAAAGTGTCAATACATTCTAAGCCAAAAGAGTCATTGGTGCCGCGATATAGTGAGTAAGCCTCATCAATAAATAAGATACCTCCCATGGCAGATTTGATAACTTGCATGGTTAGTGGAGCAGTATGACCAACATATTTACCTACTAAATCACTTCTGCTTACTTCAATTAATTGTCCATTGCTTAAAACACCAATTGCTTTTAAGTATTTAGCTAAAAGTCTGGCAATAGTTGTTTTACCAGTTCCTGGATTACCAGTAAAAATCATATGTTTACTTACTTCAGTAGTTGATAAGCCTTCTTTTTGTCTAAGCTTTTGTGCTGCATAGAAATCCTGTAAAGATAAGATATATTCTTTAATAGTTGTTAAACCAACAATATTATCAAGTTCTTTTTGTACTTCTTCCATCGCATTATCAATTACTTTTGGTAGGTATTGTTGTAATTCTTTATCATTGATAAATAGTTGATTTTCTTTGTATTGTAAATCAATATCAACAGTTTCAGTAATTTTTTCTGAGAGTTTATATTCTGATAAACCTCCATAGATTCTATCAAATAGATCAATCAAAAACTTGACATTTTCAGAGCGATATTGATCTTTAATGTAGTTAATTATACTATCATCAACATTAATATTGATGTTTAAGTTAGTTAAACATCTTAGTTTGAAACTTTCTAATTTAGAAGGATAGATTTCAACGATATCATCTTTAGATAATTTATTAGTATATAAAGAATCTGAGATGGTGTTGATAAATCTAGAACCAACAACATTTAATAGTTTGCTTGTTTTTAGGGTGGTGATAAAGACTAGGTATTTTCCTTTAAAGTTTAGTTCGGAAACAGTATTTTTAACTAGTGAAGTACTAGCTTCAACTAGTTGTTTATTATTTAAAATATAACGTTTATTTAATGAAAGTTTTCCTTCGACAAGGATTTCTTCAATATAGCCTAAATATGAAGGACTAACAGAATCAATGTTATCAAATATGATGATTTGACTATTATTAATTGCTCCGTATAGGTCGATGATAAAGTTGTTTTCATCTTCTTTACTAGCATACTTTAATAAATCAATTAAATATACCTTGCTATTAGATAAGATATCTGTCTCAAGTAAAAGTTTACCCATTTGAACGATAGAACTATGTCGGCCAGTAAAGTTTTCTCCAGTAATTAAAATTCCTGCATTTAAACCACTTAATTGTTGGCCCATAATAAAAGGACGTTTAAAAGCATGACACAATGAAGATAGATAATTTTCTTGTTTTTTTACCAGAGTATTCAACTTGCTTTCAATATATTCAAATTTAGAATTTAATTCTGCCTGATTTTCAACGATATTAATAGTACTTACCTGTTCAATAGGAAATTCATTTCCAAAATCATCTTTGATTGATTGTTTTAAAGAATCCATATCCAAATCAAAATCAACACTATAGATTTGATCCATCAATGTTTCAGTTTGTTGTTTGATTTTGTCACTGTTTTCTTTTAATCTTTGTAACTCTTCACTTATTGGTTCATTAGTGAAAGGGTTGTTTTTTAATATTGTGATATCAGATTCTGTTAATGTTCTTTTAGGAGCATCTTTGCCTAAAACCTTTTCATAAAGTAATTCTCTTTCTGTTTTCTTTTTCGACATAATTATTTACCAACCTTATTAGCAAGTTCTGCTAGTTTTGCTAGTTTTGAATTGTTTAAAATCTTTTTAACCATTAATAAGGCATCGTAGTAGCCTCTTAAATAGTCATCAGTGTTAGATGTTCTAACTTTGTTTTTGTAAGTAGCCATATCAACATTAACTTGCTGGTCAAAAGCTTTTAGAGAATTTTGATGTTTTTTAATTTCCTCTAAATAATAGCCAACGGCTTTTTGATAGCCTTCTTTTTTACTTTCAGGGTATTTATCATAAACAATATTTTCTAAACAATTAACAATATGCAGATATCTGGAACTATATTTAGCATTTTCAACAGTTCTATTAATGTGTGGCACAACAGTTTTATAGTTGGTTGTCGAATAGACATTGCCTCTTTTAGTGGTTTTCTTTTGAGACCCTAGTACACTATCGTTGATAGTTTTTTCAAATTCATAAAGACTCTGGTCAACAAAGTCACCATTATTTAACTTAGCTAACATTTCATCTAGTGATTCGCTCCAAGGTTTTTCGCTCATATTTTATCCCTCCTGATTCTGTAATTCATCTACTAGACCATCTTTTTTCAAAATTGATTCTAGTGTACGCATGTCAACATTTAACTCAGTATAGTAATCTTCAACTAAAGAACTAGAGATAGTATTTAAAGCACCATTGATTAAAACAGTGGTTTTTAATAAACGGTCTTCGCTATTTTTGAAATCAGCAGTATTATTTATATTAACTGACAAGCGCTTATAGTTGCTGACAATATCAGTTAGCATTGGTAAATAATATTGATATAATTTAACGGTTTTATTTTTACTATCAGTAAATTCATCTTCAATTTTCTTAATAGATTGTAGATGATGAATTGTTTCTTCCAAGCCTTTAGTAACTTGTTGGTTTTCAATGCCATCTTTTAGTTGTGACAATTCTCTAATATAAAAAGCACAGTCTTTGTCAAATGTTTTAACAATTTCTTTTTGAATTTTTTCAACAACTTGAGTTTCACTTAAGTTTTTATTATTTAGATATTTATTAATTAGGTTTGATAAAGAATTGAAAGAATTGGGGTAGGCACTAAAATAATCTTGTAAGGTGCCAATATATTCTTCACGCATGTAAATATCGATAGTATCTAGTGAGACATTTTTATTATCTGTTATAACTAAATAGGTTTCATCATCAATGTTGAGTTGTTGATTCTTTTCAAAGAATTTTTCAATTTTTCTTAATAATTTTTTTTGTGAGATAGTAGGAGTTGCTGTGCTAGCGACAGTGTTTGTAGTATTTGTGCCTCTTCTTTTCTTGATTGCATCAACAATAAGTTTAATAGCAATCGCGATAAAGATAAATGGCGCAATCAAAAAACCACCTACTAGTAGTAAAGGAAAGATAACTTCAAAGAAAATACCTATCAATCCAAAAGCGCCTCCTAAAACTAATTCAGAAAGACCTGAAAAAACACTTATAAGTATAATGAATGTAATCAGTGCGCCAGGTCCACTATCACGTCTTCTATTTCTAGCCATGGTATACCTCCCATTTAGAATATTATAACATTTTTACCATATACATTATATATTATTTTTAGTTTATGATAAAATAGATAGGTGTAAAAGGGGTTGTTATGAAAAACAAGATTTCAATTGTTTCAGCTAAAGAAAACAATCTTAAAGGAGTAACTCTTGATATACCAAGAAATAAGTTTATTGTGATGACTGGTTTATCAGGTTCGGGGAAAACATCTTTAGCCTTTGATACAATTTATGCTGAAGGGCAAAGAAGATATATTGAATCATTGTCTACTTATGCTAGACAGTTTTTAGGTGGAGTAGATAAACCAAATGTTGAATCGATAGAAGGTTTATCACCTGCCATTGCCATTGACCAGAAATCAACCAGCAACAATCCTCGAAGTACGGTAGGTACTATTACCGAGATTTATGATTTCTTGCGTTTGTTATTTGCTAGAATAGGTGTTCCATATTGTCCAATACATAATGAACCAATTGCTTCACAAACAATCAATGAAATGTTAAATTCTGTGATGACTTTAGAAGAGGATGCAAGAATTACCATCATGGCTCCAGTGATAAAGCAGAAAAAAGGAACCCATAAAGATTTGTTGGCAAAACTATTAAAAGAGGGTTTTATTAGAGCGGAAGTTGACGGTGAGATTAAACTTTTAGAAGAAGAAATCACTCTAGATAAAAATCTTAAACATGATATTAATGTTGTAATTGATAGAATGGTTAAAAAAGAAGAAAACAAATCAAGAATTTTTGATTCAATTGAAACAGCTTTAACTATCTCTGATGGTTTAGTTTTAGTAAAAAGTAAAGATCAGGAGTTTTTGTTTTCTAATCACTATGCTTGTAAGTATTGCGGTTTTAGTGTTCCTAAACTAGAACCTCGACTTTTTTCTTTTAACTCACCATTAGGCGCTTGTCATGACTGTAATGGTTTAGGATTTAAACAGAAGGTTGATATTGACATAATGATTCCAGATTATAATTTGAGTATTAATCAAGGGGGAATCAAATATTATAAAAGAATAGTTAATAGTGAAAATTTAGAGTGGAAAAACTTTAAGGTTTTATTAGATTATTATAAAATTGATCAGGATAAACCATTAAAGGATTTCACTAAAAAAGAAATGGATATCATCTTATATGGATCAAAAGAACCAATAAGTTATTCTGTTACTTCTCGAGGTGGAATAACAAAAACTGCAACCGAATATATTGAAGGTGTAATAAGTTTAATTGAAAGAAGATTTGTGGAAACTACCAGTTCTTTTGCCAAAGATATTTATGGTTCTTATATGTCGGAGTTACAGTGTTCGACTTGCAGTGGTAAAAGGTTAAATGAAATTGCTCTTTCAGTTAGAGTGGGTGATAAAAATATTATTGAGTGGACTGAAATGAGCATTAAACAATTAATTGAATTTATTAATGATTTAAAGTTAACTGAAACTCAAAAAACTATTGCTGAAAATGTTTTAAAGGAAATTTATAATCGTTTAAGTTTTTTAAAAGATGTAGGTTTAGAATATTTAACTTTAGACCGCATGGCTGGAACTCTTTCAGGAGGAGAGGCTCAAAGAATTCGTTTAGCTACCCAAATTGGTTCTAGATTGACAGGTGTACTATATGTTTTAGATGAACCATCTATTGGTTTGCATCAAAAAGATAATGCCAAATTGATACAGACTTTAAAGAACATGAGAGATTTGGGAAATACTTTAATCGTTGTCGAACATGATGAAGAAACAATGAGAGAATGCGATTGGATTGTTGATGTTGGTCCTTTAGCGGGAGTTCATGGTGGCGAAATCGTTTATAATGGACCAGCCAGTGAAATAGTAAACTGTAAAGAAAGTATTACTGGCCAATATTTGGCTAAAAAAAGAAAGATAGAAATTCCTGAAAAAATTAGAGAAGGTAATGGAACCTTCTTAATGATAGAAAAAGCTGCTGAAAATAATTTAAAAGAAATTGATGTTAAAATTCCTTTAGGCACTTTTATTTGTGTTACTGGAGTTTCAGGTTCGGGTAAAAGCACACTGGTTAATGAAGTTATCGGCAAAAGTGTAAGACAGCATTTAGGAAACGCGCGAATAAAACCAGGAAAGGTAAAAAGAATACTTGGATTAGAGAATATTGATAAGATTATTGAAATAGATCAAAATCCAATAGGTAGAACACCAAGAAGTAATCCAGCAACCTATACTAGTGTTTTTGATAATATTAGAGATTTATTTGCTCTAACTCCTGAGGCAAAACTGCGAGGATATACTAAATCGAGATTTTCATTTAATGTTCCAGGTGGCAGATGTGATGCTTGTTGGGGTGATGGGGTAAAAAGAATTAGTATGAATTTTTTACCAGATGTCTATGTTGTTTGTGATGTTTGTAATGGTAGAAGATATAATGAAGAAACGTTACAAGTTTACTACAAAGGTAAAAACATTTATGATGTTTTGGAGATGACAGTTGAAGATGCTTTAGAATTCTTTGGAGCTATTTATAAGATTAAAAACAAACTGCAAGCTCTATATGATGTAGGACTTGGATATATAAAACTTGGACAATCAGCGACAACCATTTCAGGTGGTGAAGCTCAAAGAGTAAAGTTGGCTAGTGAACTGCAAAAAAGAGCAACTGGCAAAACTTTGTTTATCTTAGATGAACCAACTACAGGTTTGCATAGTTATGATGTCGATAAATTATTGAAGGTTCTACAAAGAATTGTTGATAATGGTGATACAGTTATAGTTATTGAGCATAATTTAGATGTGATAAAGAATGCTGATTATATTATTGATTTGGGTCCTGATGGCGGAGATTTTGGTGGAAATGTAGTAGCTTGTGGAACAGTCAAGCAAGTTTCCAAAGTGAAAGAAAGCTATACTGGGCAATATTTAAAAAGAATTTTGGAGGAAAAGCAATGAAAAAAGTAACAGTTAGAGATTTATGGAATTATTTTGGATATCGTCAAATAAATGGTGATGATTCTTCTTTAGATCGTCAGATTTTTGATGCTAATGTCAATAGACCAGGATTAGAATTGGCTGGTTTTTTGCCAGAGCGTGATTTTAAACGAATAATTATGCTTGGTGAAACAGAGATGATGTATATTGATCAAATGAGCAAGGAAAGACAAAGGGATGTTTTTGATTATTTAACTGATGAAAAAACACCAATGATATTAATTTCTCGAGATTTACCTTGCCCTGAAATATTGATGGAAATTGCTGAGCAAAAGAATTTTCCGATTTTTACTTCCTATGCTCCAACTTCTTCACTAATAATGGAAATTGTTGCTTATTTAGAAGAGTTTTTTACTCAAGTAGATTCTGTTCATGGTGTTTTATTACAAGTATATGGTAGAGGTGTTTTGATTACTGGTGTAAGTGGCATTGGTAAAAGCGAAATTGCTTTAGAGTTAGTTAAAAAAGGTCATATTTTAGTAGCTGATGATAGAGTAGACGTTTATCGAATTCATAACCACATTACTGGTGAAGCTCCAAATATTTTAAAAAATTTATTAGAATTAAGAGGAGTTGGCGTTATTGATATTGCTATGATGTTTGGGGCAGCTTCTACTACTGATAAAACAAGAATTGATTATGTTGTCCATCTAGAAAGATGGGACAAAGAGGTGGAGTATGATCGTTTAAATTTAAATGATGAAGTATATACCGTGTTTGGAATTAATATTCCAAAAATTACTATTCCAGTATCAGAAGGTCGTTCGATTGCCGTTATCATTGAAGCTGCAGTCAATAATTTTATCTTAAAAGATAAAGGCCATGATTTTTCTAAAACATTCGATAATAGGGTTGTTGAATTAATCAACAAGAATAAGGAGTAATATTTATGCAGTTTTTTCCTACTATGGCAATCTTTTTAAAAATAGGTTCTTTAGAAATTAGATGGTATGCTGTCTGTATATTAACAGGTGCGCTTTTAGCCTACTATTTTTCCATAAAAGAAGCTTCTAAAGCTGGATATTCAGCTGATTTTTTAGATGATGTATTTATTGGAGTTATGTTTTTTGGCATCATTGGTGCAAGACTTTGGTACTGTGCTTTCTATGATTTAACTGGCTATCTTGCAGATCCAATTTCCATTATAAGAATTTGGGATGGTGGTTTAGCTATTCAAGGTGGTTTAATAGCAGCAGCAATATTTGTTTTGTTTTATTGTAAAAAGAAAGGTGTTCAGTTTTTACATCTTGTGGATATAATATTTCCCAATGTTTTAATTTCTCAGGCAATTGGCAGATGGGGTAACTTCTTTAATCAAGAAGCCTTTGGCAATATTGTTGATGAAAGTTATTTTAATGGTGTTTTATCTTTTTTAAAAAGCGGCATGTATATTGGTGGTCATTATCGTCAGCCTATGTTCTTTTTTGAATCAACACTATGTTTGTTAGGCTTTATTTTAATCAAGTTATATCGCAAATATTCAAAAAATCATCGTGGTGATGGCATGTTTTGTTACCTTGGTTGGTATGGAGTAATTAGATTTTGGATTGAAACACAAAGATCGGATTCATTAATGGTTGGCAATTTAAAAACCGCAATGCTTGTTTCAGTAGTTTTTATGGTTATTGGTGTAGCAGGTCTTTTAGGAGTGTTTAGAAAGAAAATATATAGTAAAAAACCAGTTATAATTTTTGATTTGGATGGCACAGTTTTGGATACTGCACCAGCTATTTTTGCTTCTTTTAAACATGCTTTTGAAATCCATGCTCCAAATTTAAAGTTAACTGATGAGGATTATGCTTCTTTTTTAGGACCTACTTTAAAAGAGACTTTTGAAAAATATTGTCCAGAAGCTAGCAAAGAAAAAATTGAAGAAATGATAGAAACTTACAGAAAACACAATAAAGAAGTTCATAAAGATTTAGTTAAACCAATGCCTAATGTGACAAAGTTACTGAATTATTTAAAAGAAAATAATTATAATATGGCCATAGCATCTAGTAAGATGACTGACACTTGTAATTTAGGGTTAGAAGTAAGTGGCTTAAACAATTACTTTGGAGCAGTAGTAGGACTTGATCAAGTTGAAAATCCTAAACCTGATAAAGAAACAATTGTCAAAGCCGTAAAGGCAATAAATGGTTATTTGACTAATGCTATTTACATTGGAGATAGCGTCGGTGATATTATATGTGCTAAAAATGCTGGAGTATATTCAATTGGATATACATCTAATAAATTAATGCTTCAGGATTTAATCGATGCAAAACCTAATGTATTAATTGATGATTTGATTGAAATTATTGACATTTTGAAGGAGGAACACCCATGGACACACAATTTGAGGTAATTATTATTGGAGCAGGTCCTGCTGGTTTAACAGCAGCAATTTACGCTTCACGTGCAAATATGAAAGTTTTACTTTTGGAACAAGAAACTCCAGGAGGAAAACTGGTTAAAACTTATAAGATTGAAAATTACACTGGAGTTGAAAGTAGCTCTGGAGTAGATTTAGCAATGTCTTTTATGAATCATGGTTTAGCTTTTGGAGCCAAAATGGATTTTGGTTCGGTGGTAAAAGTTGAAAATGTTGGAAAGATTAAGAAAGTCACTTTAGACAATGGTAAGGAATTTACCGCTAAAGCAGTAATTGTAGCCACAGGCACTAAAGAAAGACCATTAGATGTAGCAATGGCTGATAGATTTACTGGTCGAGGTATTTCTTATTGTGCAGTATGTGATGGCGCTTTCTATCGTGATAAGGTAGTTACCATTATCGGTGGTGGAAATAGTGCTTTAGAAGAAGCTTTATTTATCACTTCACTAGTTGAAAAAGTAAATATCGTCATTAGAAGAGATGAATTTAGAGCTGAACCTAAAATCGTAGAGGAAGTACTAAAAAATGAAAAAATTAATGTTATTTATAAACACCTTCCTGAAAGTTTAATTATTGAAGATAATAACATTGTTGGTTTAAATATTAAACATGTCGATACTGGAGAAATTACTCCACTGATGTGTTCAGGTATCTTCCCATACATTGGGGCAGATCCAGCAACTTCATTTTTAGATAAGGCCATCTTAAATGAAAGAGGCTATATTATTGTCAAAGCGGATATGTCAACTGCTATTGAAGGAATCTTTGGTGCTGGGGATGTTATTGATAAAGAGCTAAGACAAGTAGTAACCGCCACAAGTGATGGGGCTATTGCAGCTAATAGTGCTGTTAAATACATTAAAAACAACTTTTAAAACCAACCTGGATTATTCCAGGTTTTATTTTTTAACTATTAGGGTGTAAAATATAGATAATGTTTTGAGGTGAAATTATGCAGAAATTTAGTGATTTAAAATATGTTAGACCTGATTTTAAGGAAGTTAAAAAGCAATTAAAAGATTTTTTAAAAGCTTTTAAAAAAGCAAAAACTTATCAAGAGTTTAAGGATTTATATTCTCAATTTGAAAAAACAGTAGCTAAATTAGCTACTAATGTTACTATTGCATCGATTAGAAATACAATGGATAAAACAGATAATTTTTATGACGAAGAAATGAAGTATATAAATGAAAAAAGTGCAGTTATTCAACTAACAGCCTTATCTTTATCAAAATATTTATTAAAAAGTCCTTTTAGAAAACAATTTGATGAAGAGCATGGTGAGTTTTTGACTAAAAATGTAGAAAATTCATTAAAGCTGATTAGTCCACTGACAATTTTTGATTCAATAAAAGAAGGAAAACTAACTCAACAATATTCCAAAGACGTTGCTTTATGTGAAACGGAATTTAGAGGCGAAAAGTGTAATTTTTATGGACTTTTAAAACATATGCAGTCAACTGATCGTCAAGAAAGAAAAGAAGCTTTTAACGCTTGGGCCAACTTGTATCAGTCAGTTGCTGATAAATTAGATGATACTTATGATAAACTGGTACATCTTAGAGTTAAAATAGCTAAGAAGTTACGCTTTAAAGACTATATTGAATATTCATATCTGGCTAGGGGTAGATATGACTACACGCCAAAAGATGTAGAAAACTTTAGAAATAATGTCAGGGATATAATTGTACCTATTTGTGCAGAATTATATGAAAAGCAAAAACAACGTTTAAATATTGACACCCTTTACTTCTATGATGAGGGATTAGTTTTTCCTGAAGGAAATGCTGTTCCTATAGGAAATAAAGATGAGTTAGTTGATAAAGCTCAAAAAATGTATGATGAAATGAGTCAGGAAACTAGCGAATTCTTTAGATTTATGAAGGAATATGAATTGTTTGATTTGGAAACAAGAAATGGTAAACATCTAGGAGGTTATTGCACTTTTTTACCAGATTATAAGGCGCCGTTTATTTTTTCTAACTTTAATGGGACTAGTGGGGATGTGGATGTTTTAACTCATGAAGCAGGACACGCTTTCCAGATGTATTTGGCAAGTCGATACCAAAAGACATTGTTGAGTTTGAGTTCAACAAGCGAAATCAATGAAATACATTCTATGGCAATGGAACACTTTGCTTATGATTGGATGGAGTCATTTTTCAATGAAAATGTTAATAAGTATTTATACTCACATTTATGCAGTTCTTTAACTAGCATTCCATACTTAGTAGCAGTTGATGAGTTTCAACATAGAGTTTTTGAAAAACCAAAAATGAATGCTAGGGAAAGAAGAAAAACATGGCATGAAATTGAAAAGATTTATCTTCCTTGGCGTAATTATGATGGCAACAAATTTTTACAAGAAGGCGGATTCTGGATGCAGAAACAACATATCTTCTTATATCCTTTCTACTATGTAGACTATGCCTTAGCACAAGTTTGTACTTATCAGCTTTATATTCGAAGTAGAGAAAATAAAAAAGAAGCTTGGGATGACTATGTAGCTTTGTGTCAAAAGGGTGGAAGTATGGGTTATTTTGATTTATTAAAGAGTACTAATTTAAAGAACCCATTTGAAAGAGAAACAATGGAAAAAACAATTAGTAAAATAAAAGAAATTATTAAAGAGTTTGAAAAAAATCTATAATTAGAATAGTTTTATTTAAAAAAATCAAAGACTTGATATTTTAATGTCTTTGGTTTTATTTTGCATCATTTGTGAAATATTGAATAAATATCAATAAAATGATAAAATTATTGTAACTGAGTACTAAAAGGAGTGGCAATTATGGGGGTTAAAAAATATAAGACTAATAATAAATTTATAATGAGGTTTTGGATAGCTCTATTGACTGTGATAATGGTTTTTTCAGGGTTATCAAATAATATAAAAGCAGCAGAACCTTACACGACCAATTTTGACTGGGATAATGCTGATGAGCTTGAACATGAATGGCCTTTGGATCCTAATTTAACTAAATCCTATGCAGGAATTGGAACAGCGGGTTTTTCATACAATAGATATTATTATAATAACAATGGGCAAATAGTGATAGAAATTGAGCTATCAATTTTTCCTGATGATACAACTGCGTTTGATTTCGGATCAAATTTCAGAACATTTAGAGCACAATGGGATTATGCAAATATCTTTATTGACCCTAACTTAGCAGATAAAGTTGATGTAAACGATAGCTTTTTTATGATGTCTTATCCTGTTGAAGCGTATCCTAATACTCAAAATGAAGTATCTTTAAGTGTGGCAACTACACCAGAGGGAAATAATATTTATAAACTAGATATAGATGAAGTTTTCCCAAACATGCCACTTTATTCAGATTATATGAAATCTAAATTATACTTAGTTTTAAAAGATGATGTAACTCTTGATAATCTTCAAGAAGATTATGCAATTCAATTGCGATATACCAACGATAGTAATCAAGTTTATGAACAAAGAGGAACAAAGGGAAATCAAGTTTTAGGTAGTTATTATGGTCATATTGTTGAACATGAAACTTTTGATGCTAGCGTCAACAACGATGATGTTACTTTAAAAACAATGGTTCCTTTCCAAACTGCCTCAATGACAAATACAATACCTAATATTGTAATGCCACCAGATACTATGAGAGTGGTGGCTCAATCAATAGTTTATGATAATGTAAATGGAACACTTAATATTTATTACAGACAAGCACCAAATCATTACTGGTATACTAATAGATATGCTAATAATGGTTATTTCCTATCTTCATGGATTGGAATTCGTCAGGTCATGGATTCTAGGATTTATGATGCTTTGAAACAAGATGAAAATGGTGTTGTTGGTTACATGAAAATGTTTGATCTTAACGGAGTAGGTAGTGGTTGGAATGTAACGACAAGTATTAATATTAATGAATTTTCAGAAAATCAAATTAATAGCGATATAAGCACTTATTCTTATATGCTAGTTCCAAGAGGGTTTAAAACTGACATAACTAACAAAGCATTTGTACCTAATAATCAAGTAAATAATGTTAAAAGCGTTTACCTTCATGGTCACAAGAAAGAAGCGGATTTTGTGCGCTTTATCTATTATGTTGACAAAAACAAAATGGATGCTTTATTTAATGAGATTAACAGTTCTTCACTGAGTCTTTCTACTTCTTATGTTACAGATCGTCCTACTGAAACAACTCAAACAGAATATCGTTTAACCGTTACTGAGGAAATTGTTATTACTAAGGGAGCTAAAATAATTTTTGATTTACCAAGAAAATCAAGATCAGTATTTAAAGTTGGTTTAGGCAATAATTATGAACGTTTTATTGGAGATATGAAAACTAAAAGACCAGCTACAGAAATGTACAATTATGGTGTTGATCCAAGTGATTATGGTGAAGCGTATACAGCAGCAAAATATTTTGCGACAGAAGGTGGATTTGTTTTAAATGTTGAAGCTGGACTAAAAATTCCAGTAGGAGAAGTTATCAATTTGATAATGTTTGATGAAACATCACCGCAAACAGTTACAATAACAGTTGTTGATGGAGCAACAAGTACAAATTATACTTTAAGAAAACATCTAGTTAATGAAAATAGATTGTACACTATGCCTAATGCTAATGTGCGTGCAGGCATTGTTATTAATCGCAGTGCTAATACACCTCATGTGGATGAGTTTTTCACTGACAGCATTAATATTACTGGTCATAGTAAATATCCATTCGCGTTAGTATCCATGAGAAAAGTGGTGGATGATGAAGTATTTAAAGAAGCATATTCTACTACTGTTTTAGAAGAGTTTTATGCTGAAGGAAATCCAACAGCACTAGAAGGTTATGCTTTTGTCTTTGATGTTCCTAGTAATATAGAGATTAAAAAAGACATGGCTATAAATTTTTCTAATGCAGCTGTAGGATACTTTAGATCTACTCCTTCAACTTATAGAGCGCAAGCTAGAGTTACTTTTGTTAAAAATGATGGAACTGATATGACTGAAGTTAGAATAGTTCCAATGAATGAAAAAGCATACAATGATACTGGCTATGCTGCTAATGGTTTTGAAGGAAATAACATTCTATGGTTAGATGCAAATGGAGCGGTTACTGATTCTTCAGCAGCAGTTAAATACTTCTCAGATTATGAAGGCAAACCAATCAAAGATCAATCAGAAATCGATAAGAGAAAGTTTTATACTGGAGAAGGATTAACTCGTGAAGGATATAAGTTTTTAGGCTGGTCAACAAAACAAGTTGAGTCTATGAGTTTGCAAACTTTTAATAATTTGTCGACTCTAACAAGTTTAGACCAATGGGAAGAGGATAAAAATTATATCTTTACTGAGCAGTCTCCAATAGATGAAAGTAGAACAGTTTATGCTGTTTGGGAGAAACAAACAGCTACATATCAATTTATTCTTCATGCCAATAATGGTGGAGCAGAAGACATTACTTACACCTTGGAAATACCAGTTGGAAATATTTCAGGTGGTAATACCGAGGAATTAACAGCTTATTTAAAAAGTACTGGGAACATTTTATATGATTTAGGATTTGTTAAAGATAATCACTATTTTGTTGGCTGGGCAGAAACAGAAGAAGTAAGTGGCACAACTCAAGTTCATGAACTTTATACTAATCATAGTGAAATAAAGTTAACTGAAATAGAGTCAAAGTTAAAATTGCAATTGCGTTTAAATGAAGAACCAGCTGCTGTGGTAACTCACGAAAATCCATGGAAAACAGTAGTTAATCAACCTATTAATAATGATGGAGTTGCTACACTTCATTTATATGCTCAATATAAACCATTACTAGAAATGGAAGCTGATATTCAGTGGTTTGGATTAGGAGAAAAAGAAATATTTGAACAAGACC
Organism: Erysipelotrichia bacterium; assembly: GCA_012800355.1. Classification (GTDB taxonomy): domain Bacteria; phylum Bacillota_I; class Bacilli_A; order Erysipelotrichales; family Erysipelotrichaceae; genus UBA1783. The sequence continues at coordinate 16,121 of JAAZJL010000007.1, forward strand.
CTGAAGGATATTCAGGAACTCCTGATCCAGAGAATTTACATTTTGACAGAAAAAATGTTGCTATGGTTCTTTTAAGAACTACTGAAGGAAAAACTTTAGATCCTACCAAGTATGAGATTATTGAAGGGTTTTATGTAAAAGATTTGGTTTATGATGAGATAAAACAGAAGTGGCTATGGAAATGGCAGCCACAAGAAGGTCATGATGCTAATGGTAGAAAATACTCTTACTTAATGACTGAATTTAGTACTCAAGTAGAAGAACATACCGAAGAATCGATTATTAATCACTTTAATACAAATAGAACTTGGACATCAGTGTATATTACAATGATTGCTCATAGTGATTATTTATCAAAATATACTGCCCTTAGTTTATCTAAAGTAGAAAACGATATTACTATTTATAAATCATATTTAGCGGTTGCAACTAGTAATCAGCCTACTGCTATTCAATATGTTAATTCAACTGAAGCCTATAGTTTCCTTTTGAAAAACTTTGAGGTAAGTATTTTGCCTGCAATGATTAACAGAATTCAAGAAAACCATACAGAAGTTGTGATTAATAAACCTACAGATGGAGCTAAATATTTATATTTAAGACTTGAAACAAGTGAAAATGTTATTAGTGATTCATATGAGTTTAAAAATGTTGATGGTACTTGGATTACAAATAATGGAAGTTACAGCATAACTGAGTCTGATGATAAAT